>NZ_ABOX02000070.1 GCF_000172555.1 Pedosphaera parvula Ellin514 | reverse complement strand
TGACATTGGGATTGCTAATGCCGCGATTGCTTGGGTCTCCCGGCCTGTTGGTGCGATAAATGCCGCCCGCTGCGGTGACGCCGTTCGAAAAGACCAGAGTGCTTGTAGGAATCGACCAAAGGTTTGAATTGGAGTGGACCCCACCGTTGATGATCATGTTAGGGCTAGGATTGATTTCGAGGTCGAGATTATAAAAGATGGCGAATTCGAAGAGAGGAATTGATTCCGGGGCAACCAGTTGAGTGGTGGTGGATGAAATGCCAGGGTTGGAAGCGAGCTGAGCTTTGGAAGCAATTTCGTAAATGGATTGATAACCCGATAGACCCTGGAATTGGCCAGCAAAGGTTGCGTACTGCGAGGGTTGCTGGTTAGTTACGCTCGTTCCTGTCGATCCATTGTCAGGGCTGGAGAAGGAATAGTTTGTCCAGTAGGCGTTATCGGTGTTGAGCGGTCGGAGAGAGCGGTATAGAGAAAGGTTTGTGGAAACCCGGGCATCGCCAGATTGAAGGAAATCGGTCGACATTTGGGAAAGCACTTTTTCCGTGGCAGCTTCGGCGGCAGCGGCGGCACGGTAATGATCATTGGGGCGGTCTGCATCGAGAGCGGACAGGGCGGAGCCAGCCGCGAAAGTGGAATGGTTGGAAAGCCAGAGCATGGCGAACCATCAGGCAAGCACTCGAAGCGTGCGAACGAAAACGTGATTCACTCTCATAGGGAGATTCAAACGTTGGGATGAGCGGTTGATCATGGTTTCCTCATCCGGTAAAATTTCATGGTGGAAACAGGTTCTGGAACGATCACTTGCAAGCCATTGGTGAAAGGCATGGTCGGCACGGCAATCCAGTTGGTTGAGGATGAGAGATCAAAGCTGGATTCGAGCTGAAAGTTCGTGGCAGAGGATGGCCACGCGAGCTGAATTTGATTGCCCAGAAAATTCAAATGCAACACAGGAAATTCGTAAATGCGGAAGATGGCCGGCTTGCCACCACCACTGGCTGTTGTGGTGCCGTAGAGATAACCATCGCTGCCCTGAACGAGACCGCCGTAAGGATTTCCGCCGTCGGTGAAGGAGAAGGAATGTAGTGTGACGAGATCTCCAGAGTTTGTAAGTTTGAAAACCGTGCCAGCGCCGTCCGGTCCGCCCCATGCAGTAGTACCGTATAATGAGCCGTCAGCCGTGAGAAAAAGAGGAGCAAAAGGGGTGTTCCCGTTGGTGCCGGAAAAAGCGAAGAGAGTGATTAGGTCGTTATTTGTGGTGAGTTCAAAGATGGTACCGTAACCGGACGCATAAGATCCGGAGCCGGGGATGCCCCCAGCGGTGGTGGTGCCATAAAGATTTCCATCGCGATCTTGAATCAAACTGGCGTACGGGTTCGCGCCGTTGGTGCCGGAGAAAGAGGCAAGAGTTGTGAGAATCCCATCGGCAGTAATTTTGAAAATTGTTCCGTTGGTGCTGTCACCGCCACTGCTGGTGGTGCCATAGAACGCGCAGTCACTGCCTTGAAGCAGTCCCGCGTACGGATTCGCGCCGTTGGTGCCGGAGAAAAAGGCAAGAGTCGTGAGGATGCCATCCGGGGTGCTTTTGAAAACTGTTCCATCGTTAGAATCGCCGCCGGTGCTGGTCGTGCCGTAAAAATTGCCATCGGCACCCTGGATGAGACCTGAGAAGGGATTGGCGCCATTCGTGACTGAAAAGGAGAAGAGTTGTGAGATGGAGCCGGAGGTGCTCAGCTTGAAAATGGTGCCGACATTATTACTACCACCATCCGAGGTGGTGCCGTAAAAATTCCCGTCGTTGGCTCGAGCAAGCGGACCATGAATTGTGCCAGCAGTAGATGGAAAGGAGGCAATAGTTGACAGAGAGCCATCAGGGCCGATATGGAAAAGTGTTCCTGTCCTATTGGTCAAATTGAGCGTGGTGCCATATACCTGACCATCACTGCCCGGGATTAGATAAGGTACGGTTTGAACTGAAGCGGGGGCAGGAAAAGAGGCTAGGGTGTCCAGTAGTCCATTGGTGGTAAGGCTGAAAACTGTGCCGGAGTTGTATGCACCACCAGAGCGGGTGGTGCCGTAAAGTTTGCCATCACTGGCGGGGAGCAATCGTCCGTAAGGTTGTGAACCGTTTGTGCCGGAGAATGAAAAAAGAAACGCAACGAAATCATTCGTATCCACGGTATAGATGGTGCCCTGATTGAACTGGCCGCCTGCGACCGTGCTGCCATACATTCTGCCGTCACTGCCCAAGGCTGGCGCGGAAAATGGGAAGGCACCCTGTGGATGCCAATTTGTGCCAGTGAAATCGGAGATTTGTGTGAACGCCCCGTCCTTCGTGAGCGAGTAGATGGTGCCCAGGTTGCTCATGCCGCCGCTGGTGGAGGTGCCGTAGAGTTTACCATTGGCACCGAGCGATAGGCCGCCGTAAGGTCGATCGCTGTAAAGCCTATAACCATTGGTCCCACTAAATTGAAAAAGCGAATCCAGAGAGCCGTCAGGATAAAGCCGAAAGCACATTCCGCCCGTTTGTGAAAAAGCTTTGACTCCAGCCATTCCATAGAAGTTGCCATCACTTGAGGGAAGCAGGCTGCCGTTTAGCGAAAAGCCACGGAGACCAAAGAAGGAGGTAAGATTGGTAAACGTGCCGGCGGGACTGATCTGGAAAAGTGAACCGTAGGTTTCTGTGGTGCCGTAGAAATTGCCATTTGTCCCACGGACGAGGCCGCCGTATGGATTGGCGGCTGGGCCATTACCGAAGTGATACAGGGTGATGAGTATTCCGGTGGTGGTCAGTTCGAAGATGGTTCCGCGGTTGGAATTGCCGCCGGCGTAAGTGGTGCCGAAAAGATTCCCGGCATCATCCATGGCGAGAGTGCCACGAGGGTAGGAGCCGTTGGCACCGGTAAAGGAGACGAGGGTGATGAGTTGGCCGGTGGAGGTTAGTTTAAAAATAGTTCCGAGTCCGCCTGTGCCGCCGGCGATGGTGGTGCCGTAGAAATCACCATTGGTACCTTGAATCAGGCTGTCGGTGGGATTGGCGGCATCGCGAGCGAAACCGAAAATCTCTTCAAAGGTGGTAGCTCGCGTGGCGGGGCTGAGGAGAAAAGTGACGAGGCTGAAAAGTGCGAGGTGATAAATTGATGGAAATGGAATTGAATACAGCCTGCGATTGAGTGATACGCCCGAGGCGCGCTTCGTTGGTTCGCGATTAACCTGTGTTTGCATTATTGGTGTAAGGGTTCCTTCCAATTTTAACGGGACAAGGTGAGCAGTTTGTTGGCCATTTGCATAGCGCATCGAAGAAAGTTGCACGATGTAGTTTATTCACAGGAATTGCGACCAAATCGCGTTGGGCAGAGCGGACTGAAGAGGAGTTAGTCAGAAGTGACTGTCCTGTTTTTGGGCAATGGCGTGTTTGTCGGCTGCTGGCAACGGCTGAGCACGGGAGATGGCAGTGTTCCAAAATAAATGTCGGTTTTTCTCTTTCGGCGGGTTCTGGTATGTAGATGGTGATGATGAGCGAGGATGAACAACTGCTGCGCCGATATGCGGAGGAAGGTTCTGAGCCGGCTTTTGGGGAGTTGGTGCGGCGGCATGTCGATCTGGTTTATTCGGCGGCATTGCGGATGTTGAATGGGGATTCGCACATGGCGCAGGATGTGACGCAGACCGTCTTTGCGGATCTGGCGCGGAAGGCGCACGGTTTGCCGCGGGGAATTTTACTTGCGGGCTGGCTTTATCGACATGCCTGCTTTACGGCGGCGAACGTGGTGCGCGGTGAGCAGCGGCGGAAAGCACGTGAACGCATTGCAGTGGAGATGAGCATGGCCTCTGATGAATCGACTTGGAAAGGAATTGCGCCGTTGCTAGAGGAATCGATGGAGCAGCTCGGCAAGAAGGAACGGGAGGCAATTGTTCTTCGATTTTTTAAGCAGATGGATTTTCGGTCGGTGGCGGTGGCCTTGGAGGTGGGAGAGGATGCGGCGCAGAAGCGGGTGAGTCGCGGGTTGGAGAAATTGCGGATGCATTTGAAGCAAAGGGGGGTGGTGGTTTCCAGTGCGGCGTTGGCGGCGATGCTGACAGCGGAGGGGGTGAGTTCGGCGCCGGTCAACCTGGCGGCATCGGTGACGGGAACAGCGCTAGCCAGCGCGGCGGCGGGCGGCGGTGTTTCGATAACCAGTATAAAGCTTATGGCGATGACGAAATTAAAGGTGGCGACCGCAGCGGTGGTGGCTGGTTTGTTGGCAGCAGCGGTTTGGCAATATCAAGCCAATGGAAAGTTGCGCAATGAGAATCGAACGTTGGCTGAGCGGGCGGCGCAAGTGGAGCAGTTGCGGGCGGAGAATGCGCGGTTGGCGGCGCAGCCGAAAACCGAACCGGGGTTGAACCAGGATCAGTTGAAAGAGTTGCTGCGGTTGCGGAGTGAGGTGGGAAGGCTTAGGAAAGAAGCGGCTGAAGCGGCCAAGGTGGAAGAGAAAAAGGCCCAGACTGCCCGGCAGGAACCGCAGCAGAAAAGTGCTGAAGAGCAGGCTCAGCTGGAGAAATATGCGAAGTTGAGCCATAGCCAACAATGGGTGCTGACGCTCAGGGAGTTTGTCGGCGATAATGACGGGCAATATCCAACCAACTTTCAGCAGGTTCTGCCTTACTTAAGTGATGGTGACCCATACGCAACGGCTGCAACCACGAATCAGTTTGAGATTCTTTATAAGGGACTGAATAAAGATATTGCCAAACCTTCCGAGACGATGGTGCTGCGGGAGCGGGAGGCCTGGCAAAGTCCGGATGGTGCCTGGTTCAAGACATATGGTTTTGCGGATGGTCATGCCGAACTTCATAAAGCGGCGGATGGAAACTTTGATGCGTATGAGAATGAGCATATCCAGAGGACGGAGGAGAGTCGGGCTGCTCAGTAAGAGTTGCCGAAAGTGACAGGTGTATTTACTTAGAGTGATGCCTTGGTTTTCGGGAGCGGTTTGGCAGGGTGGAGGGTGAAGAGGGTAATGAGGCCGAGGGTGGCGGAGAGGGCGGAGACGGCGCAGACGCCGGGCCAGCGGAAATGAGTCCAGGCCCAGGAGCCGATGGCAGAGCCGAGCGAGCCGCCAAGGAAATAGGTAAACATGTAAACGGAGTTGAGGCGGTTGCGCAGCGCGGGGTGCAGGGCGTAGATGCGGGTTTGGTTGGAGATGTGGCTGCCCTGGACTCCGGCATCCATCAAAATAACACCGATGGCGAGCGTGACGAGAGAGGTTCCCGCAAATCCCATGACGGCGAAGGAGAGAATAATAAGGAGAAGCGCGGCACCATTGACGAGGCGGGCTTCGTAGCGGTCGGCGAGGCGTCCGGCCAAAGGAGCGGCGAGTGCACCTGCGGCACCGAATAAACCGAACATGCCTACGGTGCTGCTGCCGTATTTGCCGGGGAGACTTTCGAGATGGAAGGCGAGGGTGGTCCAGAAAGCGCTGAAGCCGGCGAAGCTGAATGCGCCGATGAGGGCGTGCCGGCGGAGGATGGGCTCGGTGCGAATGAGGTGGAGCAGGGAGGCGAGCAATTGTCCGTAATGGAGGTTGCGTTGTTCCTCGGGACATTGTTTGGGCAGAACGCAGACCAGCAAGATGGCAAGAGCGAAAACAATTCCGGCGCTGATGAAATAAACAGCGCGCCAACCGACCAGCGTGTTGAGGAATCCGCTGAGCGTGCGTGACAGGAGAATGCCGATAAGCAGTCCACTCATGACGATGCCGACGACGCGCCCACGGTTTTCCGCCGGCACCAGACCTGCGGAGTAGGGGACAACGAGTTGAGGAGTGATACTGATGGTGCCAAGCAACAGGCTGAGCGGAACCAAAAGGGGCAGGCCGGGGACATTACCAACGGCAACAAGCACCAGGGCTGAGGCGGCAGTGAAGGTCACGATAAGACGACGACGTTCGAAGATATCGCCCAGGGGAACCAGCAGTAGAAGTCCAAGGGCATAGCCGAGTTGAGTGCAGGTGGCGACCCGGGCAGCGGCACCGTAGTTGACATGGAAAGTTCCAGCGATGGCACCGAGGATGGGCTGGCAGTAATAGATGTTTGCGACAGTGATGCCGGCGGTGATGGCGAGCAGGGCAATCAAGACGGGATGAGGGGGGCGTGAAGACACAATCAAAAGTGGAGTTTCAAGTTTCGAATTGCGAATGAATGGGTGTTAACCACGTTGGAGATTACTATCAAATGTCCAGAGTCGATGGTAAAAAAAACATGCTACCTTCCAAAATCCCTCCCGCCATCCGGAAATTTCTTTCGGCATTCGGTATAGGCGGCGGGGCCAGCTCAGGCAAGCTGGTCCATTGTATGATTCGAATGCTTCCGTGCTGGCCGGTGAACAAATTGGCGTTCTCATCCATTCTCGTTGCCCTTCCTGCTTCAAAGCGTGTCACATGAAGATGTAAGCGACTAATGAGAGGTTATTCAGTAAGATGTTTCCGGCATCAATGCCACCTAACTCCAGCCCGATCCCATAGAAGTTTCCAATTTATGAGCGCAAAACGCGCGTTACGTCCGCAGCCACTTGAGCTGGTCGTCGATGGTTTTTGAGCAAGATTCAGGTTTTGATTCGTTAGCTCCAGGGTCGTGTTCCTGAGGAAGTGTTCACTAAACTCTGACTCACCCATCTATGAAGAAATTCTTCGTCATCATTCTTGTGGCTGGCATCGCCGCGAGTTGTCTTTATTTTTTGAAACGCCCTCCCGGGTTGCCCAAGCCTGAAGTGACACTGCCGGGAAATGAGGTGCAACATGTCGCGCCCGTTCTAAAGGAAAAGCGAACGGTGAGCCAACCAGAGATTCCAAAGCTCGAGGCGGCGCCAGCGGTAGTTCTGGCAACGCAGGGCGATGCCGGCCAGAAGGAAACGGGGGACAAAACGATAATCCACACCAGCACGGATTTTGCCAAAGGACAATTCGACAACACAGCGGTGGATGGCAGCATTCATCTAGGCAACGACACGACTCCGACCACCTTCCAGAGTAAGTTCAAGCTCTTCGGACTATTCCATTCCCTCCCGGAGGATATTCCGGCCACGTTCGACATGGTGACGCCCAGTTACAAAGGCACCATTCCGGAAGGAAGCGCCCTGGAGTTTTCCTTTCGCACCCGGTCACCGGAAGGCAATTGGTCTACCTGGACCGAGATCGACGCCGAATCTCTGGGGAAGCCGGTCATGTTGGATGCGCCAGCCCTGAGCCTGCAGTACAAGCTGACTTTTTTTGCGAACGATTCCGCAAGCAGCCCGCAAATCACGAGTGTCACGATGGAAACCAGGAATACTGTGCCGAAGGCAGTGCCACTGGCCCAAGACAGCAATTCCGTCAGCAGCGAACCTAAACCATCCCAATGAGTGGAAGGAAAACAAGCCGATCCACGCATCAACCAGCACCCATCATCAGGAGAACAGAATGAAAACCAAAAAATCATGGTTCATTGCAGGAGGCGTATTACTGCTCTTGAACAGTCTCACCTTAACTGCATTCGCAGCCACCTACCGGGTTTACGCCACGCGCGAAGGCCTGGTGGGCGGTCAAACGGCCAACGGCCATATCATTGCATCACGCGATCATTTTTGCGCCCTGCCTTCGGGAACGGTGCTCAATTGCAACGGGTGCCGCAATTATACGGTGAATATTCGTTATCCTGGAAACGGGAGAACAGTCACCGGTGTGCCAGTGTGGGACATTGGACCATGGAATACGAAGGATAATTATTGGCATGCCCCGCGGGCGGAATTCGGCAACGTGCCGCTCGGTTTGCCGGAGTCACAGGATGCCTACCAGAATGGTTATAATGGCGGGCATGATGAGTTTGGAAGAGTGGTCGCCAATCCCGCGGGCATTGACCTGGCGGACGGAACGTTTTGGGATGATTTGGGGATGGTCAATAATGATTGGGTGGAGGTCACGTATAATTGGGAGCCCGATTGCAATTACCTGTTGGTGGGAGGGGCCATCAAGGTGCATTATGATGGGATGGGTGGTTGTGATTCCCTGCTAGGCGGACCACTGATTGGTGAAACGACAACGCCGGACGGGATTGGCCGATATAATCATTTCGCCAACCACGGCTCGATTTACTGGACCTCCGCTTATGGCGCCTGGTCGATCCATGGGTTGATTCGCGATCATTGGCAGGCGCTGGGTTGGGAAACAAGTGCCCTGGGATACCCGGTGACGGATGAAACGGGAACGCCTGACGGGGTTGGCCGGTATAATCATTTCAAGAACCCGCGACTCAACAACCAGGGTGGATCGATCTATTGGACACCAGCGTTGGGGGCGCATGAAGTGCATGGGGCCATTCGTGATTTCTGGGCGAATCAAGGTTGGGAACGGGGACCGCTGGGATACCCGACGAGTGATGAGTATGCCGTCAGCGTGGGACGCCGGAGCGATTTCGAGCACGGCACGATCACCTTCAACTCGACAACGGGGCAGACGACGAGCCCGTAAAATATTTCACACAGACGAGCGACGCTGATACGCGAGTATCGGCGTTGTTTTTTTACAGCGGTTGCCGGAGATGATTTGATTCGGGCAGAGGAACTCTGAACCCCTCACCCTTAATCACTCTCCCCGCTTGGGCGTGGCGAGGGAAATCCCAGAACGGTTCGGGCTCGCAGTTAAATTTCTTTCCGGCTCTTATTGCGCGGTTGAGGATGAAATATTGGGCGGGACTATCTGGCCATCGAAGGATAAATCCACGGCTGACCCATCCGTGGTGACATTCGGCGTCATGCCGACGGTATAGTTGGGTGTGGTCCGGTTGGGTTGGTTGCTGACTATGGATATTGTCGCTGCAGTTCCAGCGCGTGTTAATACACGTGGTGCGCTTTGGATCGATACTCCTTCAGTTTTCTTCAGTTCATTTATCAGGTTGGTGGCAGCCGCAGATTCGAGCAGGATTTGATGCGAACTCTCCTGACCATCCACTTTGAGCTGATCCATCCCAAACTGTGCCATTAATTCCTCGGAAATTTCGAGCACCATTGATTGAATTAGGACCGCCCGTGTCGGTCCGCCATCCTCGTGAATTGTCGGTGTCGTAATCAGCAAGGTGCGTTTGCCGGGTGTGATGGACCAACCTCCTGTCACCAGCGTTTGGCCGTTGCCCACACGCGCTGTGAAGTTTGCAGTGAACGGTTTCAGGGAATCATTATTGGTTGATGCCGGGGCTGGTTTTGGGGCTGACGCCTGGGCGATCGCCGGGGCATTTTTCAATTCGTTCCGGAGCCGCGTGGCTTCTCCGCGCAGGCGCAATAACTCAGACAATTGATCCCTGGCCAATCCGGATTGATTGGCTCGTGCCACCAGATTGGAAAGCCGCTCGTTTTCATTCCGCAACTCGCCCAACGACTGGTTTTGTTCCTGCAAGGCGCGATTCTCGGCACGCAGCTCACGGTTGTCTTTCGATTGAATGATGGAGGTGACGATTCCTGCGGCAACTGTGGCTGCAATGAGGGTGACTTTGAGTTTGGTCATAACAAGACTTTGAATGAATTTAAAGGCTGTGACGCCGCCAGCGCCGGTCAGACCGGCCGCCAGCGAAGTGGAAACGATGGTTGAACCGAGGCTGGCGGGTGCGGCCTGAACGCCATTGGCCATGATGGCCGCTGAAAGTGCGGATGCGGAGGTGGTGACGCCGTGGCGGGCGAGCGACGAGTGAAGTTTATCGAGCGCACGGGTCACACGCTTGCGAGCCGCGTCCTCGCCAGAGCCAAGAGCGATCCCGATGTCTTTCAGGGAACGCTGCTCGAAGAAACGGAGCAGCAGTGCATCGCGGTCGGCGGGGGCGAGTTGGTCGAGCTCGGCATCGAGCAGCGGACGGAGTTGTTCCCAATCGGGCGTGGGATCGGGATGCAGATTGTTCATGGCCAGGGCCTCCTGTTCGCGCGCCTGCCGGCGGCGTTCCTTACGCAGCAGGTCGAGCGCGGTGTAGCGGGTATCGCGATGAAGCCATCCGGCCAGCACGGCATTGCGGGGCAGGGAGTTTGCCTTGCGAGCCAGATTGATGAAGACCATCTGCGTGACATCCTCCGCAAGCTGGCTTGTGCGCACCTGTCGAAGCGCGGCGGAATAGACGAAGTTCAAATGCCGCGCGACCAGTTCCGCAAAGGCGTCCTGAGAATCGCCGTTCACGAACTGCGCGAGCAATTGGTGGTCGTCCAACATCATCTTCATATAACAGACGCCGCAAGCAGGGGAAACCGGACAGAAAATGTTTGCAGCATGCAAAGCTCAAGCTTTGCGTTGTCTGGTTAGAAACCATACGACAAGGGGGAATAACACGGCGATCACTGCGGCACCGAGCATGCCTGAAGTGACCACGGTGAACATGTCGTTATGGGAGTGGCCTTTTCCTTGGAGATGAAGAATGCGAGACGCGATTGCAGATCCGGCGAAAAAACCGGGAGCCAAACCTGCGGGGATGGCCAGGAGAATCATCAGCCAGCGTGAAAATGTTTTAAGAATCATGATGAAGGGATTCTGACTCCGTGCTTGGAAATTTCAGACGCAAAATCATTTCTCGGGGGCGATCATAGTGCTTCGACAGCTGATCGTAAATAAAGCAAACCTAAGTGATGGTTTTTACTCAGTGTTGGGAAGACAAATGAAATTGACTTCGAGTGCGAGCTAACCAAGCGTCCACTCACAATTTAAAATGGGTTTGTCCTCTTTTGATCTAGGTATTTGGTGGCGGATTTTTGAGGATGGATCTATGGTTGCCAAGCAACGGAATGCAGACCAATGAATTTAACCTGGGGGCAGAAGGTGCTCGTTATGTTACGGAGTCTTTAGACTTGGGAAGAAGTCTGTCTCATGAGCTGCTACATTTATTTGACATTGAAAAAGGACAAACCTTTTGTTTATTGGCTGCACCCGTGACAAAGGAGGCTGCGGTGCAGTTCGACACCGGAGGAAAGCTCGTCTCTCAGCCACCAATACCATTAAGCAGCGCTGATGGGATTAAAACTGGACTGAAAATTTCTCGTATCCCGGACTCAGACCCTGAGTTAGCTCGGCTGATTCACAAGTTTTTACAACTTGATCCAGGCCATGTTTGTTTATTTGAGGATTCATTGCGTAGGTCATTTGATCCATTTGAAGACCTCATAGGTTGCCATGTTAAAGGTAATAGCGATGAAGTCTACCACCTCCTTTTCTCGACAAGTAACGAAACCGAAATTCTGGAAATTATTAGGAAAGCGAAAGCCCCATTGCATATTGGATTACTGGCAAGTGTCTCCCCGGAACAAGTTGATCTCTTGAAATCCAGTGATGAATTTAATGACTTTCAATTGAAAGATATTGCAAGAAGCACCAGGACGATAGTCGTTGGTGCGTATGATTTAGAAGGATATGTTGTTTGGAATAGAGTTAGTTAGGAACCAGGTTCTTGAAGGTGCTGTCTTGTGGGCCCGTAGGGGTTGGCAATCCAAATTGTTTGGAATCGCAGGCCGAAGCGGGGATTCTTTTGCGGACCAGTTGCTATAATCAGGCCGGCCCAAATGGGTCTTAAGAGGGGCGCCGGTTTGTCTCAAGCGAGTTGAGTGCAATATTAGCAGTTCTGCACCGTTTCGCCTTGATCTGTAAGCGGAAATGGCGTTTCGAACAAGGGAATGCCCAATTTAAAGGAGTTCTTCCGGCGTCGTGGTGGGGAAGTTTGAGTCTCTATGCGATGAAGGAGAGTGGTGGGTGTTGGTGAGTCGCGGGACGCGTGCGCGGAAACCCTCGATGGGCTAAGTAGGATCTCCGACGAGGTTAGAATTCCGGCGAAGCGTCATTCCACCATCAATTGTTTGCTGGTGCGTGGGAGTGGAGTCGCCGGGCCGCGTGCGCGAGTCGAGCTGCGGGTTGGTTGTCAGTGGGGGCATATTTGATCCAACTTACGTTGTGATGCTACGAGTAAACAATTGGATGAAGGGGAGTTGGCGGGTGGGAATGCAAGGGGCAGTTTGTTGAATCAAATCTGGATTCCTGGGGCGGTGTCCATTATGTTGTGCGCATGTTCGAAGTTACCAAAACTGAATTGTCCAACGTTAGCGAGAAACTGGCCCACTTACGGAGGTTTCTTTGACGTCGCCAACGTACAAAAAAGATTAGGTGAGCTGGATTCCCTGATGGCGGGGGAGTCGTTCTGGAGCAATCGTGATCAGGCGCAAAAGTTGATTGATGAATCGAATTCGTTGCGCAAGAAGGTTGAGCCGCTATTGAAGGCGGAGAAGCAACTGGAAGATTACAAGGTAATGATCGAACTGGCCGAGGCTGAACCGGCTGCGGAACAGGAAAAGTATCAGAACGATGTGGACCGCGAACTGGTGGTTTTTAACAAGGAGCTCGAGAATCTCGAACTGAAGGTTTTTCTCAACGGTCCGCACGACAAGAACAATTGCATCCTGAGCATCAACGCGGGTGCGGGTGGGACGGAGTCGTGTGATTGGGCGAACATGCTGCTGCGGATGTATCAGCGCTGGGCGGAATTGCGCGGTTGGCAGGTGGAGGTGACGGATGCGCTGCCGGGGGAAACGGCGGGGATCAAGAGTGCGACGCTGCTGATTTCCGGCGAGAATGCGTATGGCTTTTGCAAGGCGGAGCGCGGGGTGCATCGGTTGGTGCGGATTTCGCCGTTCGATTCGAATAAGCGTCGGCACACGAGTTTTGCGAGCGTGGATGCGATTGCGGAAATCGAGGAGGAGGGAGAAATTGCGATTCCTCCGAATGAATTTCATGTGGATACGTTTCGTTCCGGCGGCAAGGGTGGTCAGAACGTGAACAAGGTGGAAACGGCGGTGCGGATTACGCACATACCGACCGGGTTGGTGGTGGCGTCGCAGACGCAGCGTTCGCAGCATCAGAATCGCGCGACGGCGATGAAGTTGTTGTTGTCACGGATTTTCGCGCAGCGTTTGGATGCGCAGAAGCAGGAGATGGAGCGTTTTTACGGTGAGAAGGGGAGTGTGTCGTGGGGTAACCAGATTCGTAGCTATGTGTTTCAGCCGTATCGCATGGTGAAGGATTTGCGCACGGGCGTGGAGACGAGCGACGTGCAGGGTGTGATGGATGGTGATTTGGATCCGTACGTGAATGGCTGGTTGCGGGCCGGGTGTCCGAGCAAACGAATGGCGGGTGTGCGGGATGAGGAGGAATAGGAGCGCATGAACATTCTCGATACCATTGTGGAGCAGAAGCAGGTGGAGATTGCGCGGCTTCCGAAGCGGAACATTTTGGCAGATGACCTGAAGGCGGCGTTGCAGGCGCGCGGGGGCGCAAGAGATTTTGCGGGAGCTTTGCGAAAGCCGAAGTTGGGCAAGGTGGCTTTGATTGCGGAGGTCAAAAAGGCGTCGCCATCGGCGGGTGTGATTTGCAAGGATTTTGATCCGGTGCGGATCGCGAAGGCGTACGAAGCTGCTGGTGCGAGTTGTTTGTCGGTCTTGACGGATGAGAAGTTTTTCCAAGGATCGCTGGAGTATTTAAAGCAAATTCGCGAAGTGGTGAAGCTGCCGTTGTTGCGCAAGGATTTTATCATTGATGAGCGGCAGATTCTGGAAGCGATTGAATGGGGGGCGGATGCGATTTTATTGATTGTGGCGATTTTGAGTGATGCGCAGTTGAAACACTTTCATGAGCTGGCGACGCAGGCAGGTTTGACGGCGTTGGTTGAAGTACATGATGAAGTTGAATTGGATCGGGCGCTGGCGGCGGGTGCAATCGTGGTGGGCGTGAATAATCGAGATTTGAAAATTTTCAAAGTGGATCTCGGAACGACTGAGAGATTGGCCGCGAAACTTCGAAGTGCGACGGGTGGGCAGAGCAAATTATTAGTGGCCGAGAGCGGGATTCATACGCGCGCGGATGTGGAGCGATTGGAGAAGTGTGGGTCGGGAGCGATATTGGTGGGCGAGTCGCTGGTCAAGCACGGGGACATCAAAGGCAAGGCAGCGGAGTTGCTGGGAGTCTGATTATTATTGTTCGTAGGCTTTGCCGGCGCGATAGAGTTCGAGACGTTGCGCGGCGGCATCGGCCAAGGACCTTTGATTATTTGCGACTGCTTGTTCTTGAACTTTTTGCGCGGTTTTGATGGCATCATCGAATTGTCCGATCCGGGCATAGGCCACGTCGAGGATGGAGAGAAACGTCAGGCTTTTGTCGCTGAGCTCGTAAGCTTTTTGGGCCAATTGAAGGGCTTCAGGACCGTTGCGCAGTTCGGGTTGGGGGCAGGAGGCAAGCAACGATGCGAGATTGGCCAAGATCTTGGGAGAGTCGGGTTGGAGTTTTTCAGCATAGCGCAGGTTTTGGATGGCAGGGCCGAATTGCCTTTGGCGGACGAAAATGCCTGCCAGTCTTCTAAGAGCCTCATAATCGGTGGGTGCGAGGCGGACGGCTTGGGAAAAATGGGCTGCTGCTTCATCGAGTTTCCCTTGTAACTCCAAGGTGGCTGCAAGGGAAAAATGGGCAAGTTCATTGGTCGGTTGCAGTTCCACAATGCGTTGAAAGTGTCTTTGTGCTTCCGAGGTATTTCCCTGTTGAGCCAGCAGAATCCCCAATTGTTGGCGGGCCGGGATGAAGTCGGGCGTTATTTCGAGGGCGGACTGATAGTGAGCGATGGCGGCGGTGAGGTTGCCCAGCTTCTTGTAACATTCACCCAAAAGGTAGCGGGTGTCCGGCAGGTCAGATTCCACACGCAGTTCGGCGTTGAAATAACTGATGGCCTCGCGGGTAAGATTTAATTTAAACAGGACCAATCCCAATCGATGGTTGGCATCCAGCAAATCGGGTTCCACGCGCAATGCTTCCCTATATTGATCGGCTGCTTCAGGAAGCTTTCCCTGATCGAAAAGTGCGTTGCCCAAAAGAAGGCGCGTGACGGCATACCGTGGGATTTTATTTTTGAGGGCGGCGTTGAAATATTCGATTGCCTTTTGATAGTCGCCTTTGTCGGAGCAGAGCATTCCCATTCCCAGGAGGGCATGAGGTTCGTTGGGATTTATTTTGAGAGCCGCGCTGAATTCGTTGAAGGCCTCGTCATACTGCTTGAGTTCATGATAGGCAAAGCCCAAATTTTCGCGGGCTATTACATTGTCCCTGGTTACATCGAGGGTGTGTTTAAACAACGTTACGCTATTCTGCCATATTTGAAGTTGAGATGCGGTCAAAACTCCACAGGAAATCAGTATCAAAACAGCTGCGCTAGAGATCAGGGAATTTGGAAGTTTCAGGCTGGCTGCCATTTCACAAATCCCCCATGTCACAACGATGAACAATCCAATCAAGGGAATGTAGGTATAGCGGTCTGCCATGGACTGCATTCCCACCTGGACGAAACCAATGACCGGTATCAGAGTACCTACAAACCAGAGCCAACCCGCGAGCAGATAAGGATACCGACGCACCTTGAACATGACCGCGCTCAACACCATCAACAGGAATATGACGCTGCCGATGACTTGCAGTGCGGTCCAGTTTTGTAAAGGGTAGAGAACGGCGAGGTCGGTGGGGAAAACCATTTTCCAGACATACCGGAAATAGGCAACGGGAGCATTGTCGAAGCGTTGCAGAACGGAGATCCTATCCAAAGTAGCGACTGCGCCACTTCTTTTTTGGACATAAAATGTCACTGCGCATGAAATTACTGATAATAGAAGAAACGGTACCTTTTCCAAGAGCAGCCTATTCCAGTTCATCGGACGACAGACAGCCTTGGCGGTTGTCGGGACATTTGGTGAGGTAGTCGATTCAGGTCCCGGATTGAACAGGATAACTCTGTTGAGTGGCCAAAGATCCATTAACAACAAAACAAAAGGCAAGGTGACCACCATGGGTTTTGAGAGTAGTCCCAAAGCGAAAAGAAGGAGCGTCAGCAAATACTTTTTTCGGTCTGGTTTTTCAGCGTAGCGAACATAGGCGATCATCGTGAGCAGCCAAAATAAGGTGCTTAGGACATCCTTCCTTTCCGCAATCCAGGCAACGGATTCGACATGAAGTGGATGCCAGGCGAAAAGGGCTGCCACGAAGGCACTACGCCAGAGAAGCCCGGTTGTGCGGTTCAGAAAAGCAAAGAGTAGCAGTGCGTTCGCGATGTGAAAGAGCAAGCTGGTGAGGTGGTGGCCAGTCGGGTTTGCTCCAAAGAGACTGGAATCGATCATATGCGATATCCAGGTCAAAGGATGCCAATTGGAAGCGTGACCTGTGGTGAAAGCCCAGAACAGGTTTGAAGCCCGGATACCTGCTTTGACATGAGGATTGGTGGTTACATAGTCGGGATCGTCGTAATTTATGAAGCCATTGTGCAAGAGCTGAAAATAAATAATGAAAGAGCCCAGTGCCAAAACCAGGCAAACGATCCAGAATTGACGCTTTTGCTTTTGAGAGTCCATCTCAGCTGACAATCCATGCCAGAAAGCCACCTTTAACAAAAGGAAAATAGAGCGTGTAAACAGAAAAGCCGCCCTCGGTGGGCGGCTTCAATGTTAAGTCTCTGGTAGCGGGGACTATACCTTCACCCATTGCCGTTTTTTGGCGGACTCTTCGACAGCTTCGAGCACGCGTTCATTTTTGAGACCGTCTTCGAAGGTGGGTTGGACGGATTTGCCTTCAACGCAAGCGTTAATGAAATCGGCGATGGTATGTACAAAGGTGTGTTCATAACCGATGATGTGACCAGGAGGCCACCATTGGCCAACGTACGGATGAACGCCTCCGCCTTGGGTGACGAGGATGTCGCGGAAACCCATGCGATCGGCAGGATTCGTGTTGTCGAAGAACTTGAGGCGGTTCATGTCTTCGAAATCGAAGTGGAGAGAACCTTTGGAACCGTTGATTTCGATCTCGATGTGATTTTTGCGTCCGAGCGCGAAGCGGGTGGCTTCGAGGTTGGCGACGGCGCCGTTCTTGAAGCGGCCGATGAACAGGGCTGTATCATCGACCGTGACCTTGCCCATTTTCTTTCCCGAATTGGCAGCGAGGCCCTGGCCTTTGCCGCCGGCGTCCATAAGGGGGCGTTCCTTGATGAAGGTGTGCATGAGACCACAAACCTCCTTAAATTCGCCGACGAGGTAACGGCCGAGATCGATGATATGAGCATTGATATCGCCGTGAGTGCCGGAGCCGCTCACGCCTTTTTGCAGGCGCCAGACCAGTGGGAAGTCGGGGTTAACAATCCAGTCTTGCGCGTAACGCGCATGGTAATGGTAGATTTCTCCCAGGGTGCCTTCCTCGATCATTTTTTTGGCCTGGGCGATTGCGGGAATGCGGCGATAGTTATGGCACACCATGTTCACCACTTTTGCCTTCTTCACGGCAGCGACCATTTCGTCGCATTGCTTTACGTTGAGAGCAAGGGGTTTTTCGCAGAGAATGTGTTTGCCGGCTTTGGCAGCCGCGATGGCAATTTCGGCGTGGGAATCATTGGGGGTGTTGATGTCAATGATGTCGATATCCGGAGAATTAACCACAGCGCGCCAGTCGGTCGAGGCGTTTTGCCAGCCGAATTGCTTGCGGGCTGCTTCTACGTTGGCGGCATCACGGCCACAAATGGTGTGCAGCTCCACGTTCGCTTTAAGGGGGAAGAAATGCGGTGCCTGACGCCAGGCGTTGGAGTGAGCTTTCCCCATAAACCGATACCCGATCATGCCGACCCGTAATGTATTAGCCATAAAAGTAAAGTTGGTGTTGAATTAGACGATGCGGAGTTTATATAGTGGCAAGCGTTTTCAAGTCAACGGATGACTTCTTGCGAGGCGCCGGGGTCCGCCAGCAAAAAGTGGCGCTGTCAATCTGCTTTAGGAAGAATTTTGCGATGGTCCAGAGCAACGGGATTGGTTCGCACCATGAGGTGTGACGTCCAGCGGGTTGTTGATCAATTATTTTATTATGTCTTTTACTGCTGCTGAAATTGCCAAACACCTTCAAGGGGAAGTTCGCGGCGATGCTTCCATTGTTTTGAAGGGGTTTGCCCCGGCGGATCGTGCGCAACCCGGTGATCTGACATTTGCGGAGAATGATACTTATTTCGCGCGGGCGGAAACCAGCGCTGCCTCTGCCATTCTCGTTTCCGGCGACTTCAGTTCCAAGCTGAAGACCATCATCCGCGTGGTGAATGCGAGAGTTGCTTTCGCGAAGGTTCTGCCGCTCTTTTTTCCTGAGCCAACCTTTGCTGCGGGGATTCATTCCACCGCCATTGTGGCTCCCAGTGCCCAGGTGGATGCCACGGCGCATATCGGGCCGTATTGCGTAATTGGTGAGGGAGTGAGGATTGGGGCGCGCACTGTGCTTCAAGGAGGCAATCATGTGGGAGCAGCTTCACAACTGGGTGAAGATAATAATTTTTTTCCAAATGTAACCATTTATTCACGCACTCAAATTGGCAGTCGGGTGCGCATACATTCTGGCACGGTCATAGGTTCAGATGGATTCGGATACGTGTTTGACGAAGGCGCCCACCGCAAAGTGCCGCAAATTGGGAATGTGATCATTGGTGACGATGTCGAAATCGGAGCCAATGTGACTGTGGATCGTGGGGCATTAGGGCCAACCGTGATCGGGAAGGGGACGAAGATTGATAACCTGGTTCAGATTGCTCACAACGTCTCCATTGGTGAACACAGCTTGTTAGTGGCACAGGTCGGCGTGGCAGGTAGCTGCAAACTGGGTAACTACGTTATTTTAGGTGGTCAGGTGGGAATTGCGGGACATTTGAAAATCGGCAACCGTGTAACCGTGGCGGCACAAGCCGGGGTCATGCATGACATCAAGGACGGAGAGAAGTGGATCGGCTCTCCCGCGCAACCGGATCGCCAGGGAAAACGCCAGATGGTGGCCGTTCACCAGCTACCGGCACTGCTTCGCAGAGTGCGGGAAATCGAGAAGAAACTCGGGTTAAGTACGGATGAGCGCTCACAAGACAAGCTATAAATTTTTGTTTTGTAGTAGAAATTCATCGCTTTCTCATTGACCACAAGGGGGTCTTTATGACGTCATGATAGACCGTTGCCCACAGGCAACTAATCAGATGGCAAAAGTTTCGTTAAGAAACGGGAACGGAGTTCGTTCCCCCAGTACAACTAAATACGACGCACATCATACGGTCCTCTCAAAGACGTATGGTGCGCTCGCGGATCTCCGGCGGGAATTGGCTGATTCAAAAGCAGCCGTCGCCGGGCGTACCGACATTTTGACCCAATTCTCCACCTGCTCGGACTCCCAGCGCGCCTGGCTGTTGCTGGAGGATTATTTCGAGAAACTTTCCCTCTCCCGCAAAGACTTTGCCGGGGAGGACTGGTGGCCACGCCTGATGGCCGCAACGGGGAAGGCGCGGCTGGAACAACTGGCGTTTCTTTTCCTCCGCGCGCATCGCCCGCTGCCGACTGAATTGGTTTCCAATGCCAACCTGGATCATTTCGCGGAAGTCGAAGAACATGAGCAGGAGCAGAAATTGGTTCAGCAATTGGAGAACTGGTTGTTCCCGCCCACACCCACGCACCTTGATTCTCCGAGAGCTGCCTTGCGCGTGATTTGCCGCACGCAGCCCGATGTCGACCAACCCAGCCGATACCGGTTGGGAGTGCAATTCCATCTCTACCGCATACGCACCGGGGAAAAGCAAAAGACATTGGCAGAGTTAATCGAACTCACGACACGAGCTGCGCACGAACAGGAATTATTTTTGCCGGCTGACTGGGAGTTCATTCAATGGCTGGCGCAAACGCCATTTGAACGCCAGGATGGTGACGCCACGCTGATATTAACGGATCAGGAATTATTGCATTGGCTGGCGCGTTGGGGGCACGGAATGCGGTTGGAATCAGCCGAGGGAGATGGTCCGCTGAAATTTCATGGGCAGGTGGCAGAGTTGACCCCGCACCTGGAAAATGAAGAGACAGAACTCTCCTTCACCCATCGGCTGACGTTGCCTGGTGGAGAAGTGCATCCTCTGGCGGAGGTTAAATTCTTTTCCGGAAGACCGCCGCTCGCATTTCTCGCAAACACTTTTTATCTGCTGCGAAATGCCCCACCTCCATTGCTGCTGGAGCATTGGGCCAAGAAGCCTTCATTGCCGGTTCGCAAGCTAAGTCATCGCCTGTTGAAACAGTTGCGCAAAACCCGTTCCGTTCCCGGAGTGGATTGGGAACAGCTTTGCGTGGCGCACCCGGCAATGCCGCAATTTGTCTTTGAACTGCTGGATGATACCGTGCGCCTGCGGTTGCTAGCGTGCAGCGATCGCGATCACAGTGTCTGGATTTGGAACGGGCATGAATGGCAACCCAACGAGCCTAGAAAGTCCGCAAACGACAAGCCGGAAATCCTGGACGACCCGCGTTTGGAGCCTGTGACCCAGTGGCTTCGGCAACTCGATTGGTTCACACCAGAACCCGGGTTGTGGGTGGGAGATGCCAATGAAAACTTTTTAAACACTCTGGCAGTTGCCTGGCCGGATCGCCCGGTCAATGCCGAATATCTTGGCAATCCGTCGTTTCATCGGCTCTTCCTCCAGCCCCGTCAATTGCGTCCGCGCGTGGTGGTCAAAGGCAGCGGGATTGATTGGCTCGCCGTTTCTGCGGAATGGGAACAGGAAGGCATGAAGCTCACACCCGCCGATTTGGAGCGATTGCAAACCGCGACCGGCCGCTTCGTCAAGTTGCCGGATTCAGGCTGGGTCGAACTCGATTCGAAAGCCGTACAGTCGGCCCATGAAGCCATGGCCGATTTGGGGGTGGACGGATTAATTCCTGTGCCGCATCGCATTGGGATTGAGCAGGCTGCACATCTGGACGAAACAGGGTTGGAACGGTTTGGCGACACGCCACAGGCAAATGCACTCAAAGAACGGCTGAAAGAATTCAAAGGAACGCCTTCGACAGATGTTCCAGATTCGGTAAAGGCCGATTTACGCCCCTATCAGAAGGAGGGCTTTGATTTCCTTTGCCATCTCACCCAAATTAAGCTCGGCGGGATTCTGGCTGACGATATGGGATTGGGCAAAACCCTGCAGACACTTACCTGGATCGCCTGGCTGCGGGAACGCAATAGCAAGAACCCCAAGCCTTCATTGGTAATCTGTCCGGCCTCGGTGTTGCATAACTGGCGTCGCGAAGCTGAGCGGTTCACGCCGCATTTGAAAGTATTGGTTCTGGAGAGTGGGGCTGCCAGACACAACCTTCGCAAGCAGATTCCACAGCACGATTTAATTGTAACCAATTACGCCTTGCTGCGGCGCGACCTGGAAGCGTTGCAGAAGTTTGCGTTCGGCGCAGTGATTCTCGATGAAGCTCAATTTATCAAGAACCCCACGGCGCAGGTGACCCAATCGGTGAAACAGTTGCGTGGAGACCACACACTGGCCCTCACCGGAACGCCTTTGGAAAATCGCCTGCTGGATCTCTGGAGCATTGTTGATTTCGTGCAGCCCGGATATTTGGGAAACCAGGAGCACTTTGCGCAGACGTACGAACCCCGTGGAGAAGATGCGGAAAATGCCCAGCGCATCGCCCGGCGACGGCTCTCGGCGAAGTTGCGCCCCTTGATGCTGCGCCGCTTGAAACATCGCGTCGCCAAGGATCTGCCAGAGCGCATTGAGCAGCGTCGGGATTGCCAGTTGGGCGACGATCAGCGGAAACTTTATCTGGCCGAATTGCGGCGCAGTCGCGAGCAGGTATTTCAGACTGTGGCCGAGAAGGGACTTAGCCAGAGCAAGATTCATGTATTGGCTGCTTTAACGCGCTTGCGGCAGATTTGCTGTCATCCACAATTGGTCGGCAACGACGCACAATCCGGCAAGACCGAAACGCTTTTTGAGTTACTCGACCCGCTCCTGACGGATGGACAAAAAGTCCTGGTGTTCAGCCAGTTTGTGCAGGTATTGAAGATTCTCGAAGCCGAGTGCCAGCAGCGTCAAATCCGGACACATTTACTCACCGGCCAGACCAAACAGCGTCAGGAAGTGGTTGCTGCCTTCCAGAGCGATCCCAATGCTGCGGTTTTCCTTCTGAGTCTGCGAGCAGCAGGAACGGGGCTGAATCTTACCAACGCCAGCTACGTGGTGCTGTATGATCCCTGGTGGAATCCTGCGGTTGAGGCGCAAGCAATCGACCGTTCGCACCGAATCGGCCAGGTTAATACCGTCAATGCCTATCGCTTGATTGCTCCGGGAACGGTGGAAGAAAAGATTTGGGAATTGCAGCAGAGCAAGGCCCAGACCATCGCCGATGTTTTGGGTGAGGAAGGATTTGCCCGCAGCTTAACCAAGACGGATTTGGAATACCTTTTCTCAGAGGATTAATTTCGGCAGGGCAAATTTTCCAAGAGTATGGCGTAGATTCGCGTGTTTGGAATTCGTACAGCTCCAATCGCATGAAACTTGCAAAACTTCGAGCAACTGGGTCCTGTTTGGTAACTCGAACTCAATCCTGACCGAGATTCTTTTTCGGTGCCCTGATCTCCGCCCATAACGGTTCAAGATCGGGATCTTCCAGAGCCATTGATTTTACCTTCCCGGCGTCTCCCAATTCTGATGCCTTCTGCAATTGTGCCCGTGCCTCCTCCAACTTGCCGAGTTGAGCACAATAGCAGGCAAA
Organism: Pedosphaera parvula Ellin514; assembly: GCF_000172555.1. Taxonomy (NCBI): domain Bacteria; kingdom Pseudomonadati; phylum Verrucomicrobiota; class Pedosphaerae; order Pedosphaerales; family Pedosphaeraceae; genus Pedosphaera; species Pedosphaera parvula. Next base: position 1,442 of record NZ_ABOX02000070.1, on the reverse strand, counting down.
ATCATATCGGATAACCCAATCCTGGGGAAACTTGTCAATCGCAGGTGACATCTGCTCGTAAGCCTCCTGCGTTCGTTTGAGGAAGTGGAGGGCGACTGAACGGTGTTTCCAGGCAGTAGGGCGGTCGGGAGCGAGTTGAACCAGAACATTCCCTGTTTCCAGGCAGGCTTCCCACTTTTTGGCGCTGGCAAGGATGGCCCAACGCAATTCCAACACGTCAGGATCAGAACGAAGGGAGGGAGAAATTTGGTCCAACTCCTCGTTTGCTTCAGTAGGATTTCCCAGCTCCAGCCAACCGATCGCAGCCCGAAGGTGATGCTGATCCGGATAATCCAAATTTTTATTTTCCTGGCTCACTGCTATTATTTTACATTCGTTCCGTCAACAAACCCAAACAAAAGCAATCTGATTATCGTTATATTGAAAAGGTCACAATTATTCCGCCTGCTTGCAATTCTAATTACAACGGCACTTCTCGAAGTGAGAGAAAGAGACTTAATGGCTCAAATGTGCGGTGTTAGCAAGGAGCTAGGTTGGGAAAAATGGCTGTCCGACATGGATTCGAACCATGACAAAGGCCTCCAAAGGGCCTTGTGCTACCGTTACACCATCGGACAAACCGGAGTGAAATTAACTGGCTGAAGGCCTAAGCGCAAAGAAAATTTTTCAGGTTTCGCGTCAAAAACTTTTAGTTTTCGCGAAAAGGGCGTTTGCTCAGGGTTTTTAGGCCCTTGGATGAGAACTCCGCGGTTTCGAGCTGACAACTCGTTGGTTTTTGGTTATGATAAGGCAACATGGACATTCGTCCGGCCCAACGGACCGATGCCGCCGGCATTGCACACGTCCATGTGGATTGCTGGCGAAGCACTTATGCAGGGCTTGTACCCCAAGCTCATCTGGAAACTCTTTCTCATCAGCAGCGCGAAAAGGATTGGGATTCCTGGCTGGCTCCAAGTGGAAATATTCATGTATTTGTCGCGATCCAGGAGCATCAGATCGTTGGATTCGCATCCGCAGGGGCTTATCGCGGAGCGAATCAGGATTTTCAAGCCGAGCTGTACGCCATTTATCTGCTGCCAGAATACCATCGCAGAGGAATTGGAAGTCGATTAATCTGCGAGGCGATCCAAAAACTTCTTCAAGAACAAATGTTCTCAATGATTGCCTGGGTTTTTACCCGCAACCCCGCACGACAATTCTATGAGAAGTTGGGCGGAAAGCAGATCGCAGAGAAACTGGTGCTGGTAGGGGGAGCAAGGCTGCCAGCAGTTGCGTACGGATGGCAGGATGTGCGAGTGGTTTTGGAGCGTTGTGCCGGAAAATAATCCTATACCGAATGCCAAAATTAATTTCCGGAATGGGGAAATGAACCAGAATGGAAGGAGGCCATAAACCGGATGAACGTGGAGACCGAAAAAACCGGGCCCTTAGGGAGGAAGAAC
>NZ_ABOX02000069.1 GCF_000172555.1 Pedosphaera parvula Ellin514 | reverse complement strand
CCAAACGAGGAATTCGGGATTGATCGAGTCGGAGGACTCGGATGACAGCGGAGGCGCGTCAGGGAATGCCAGGCGAATATCTCCCGCCATAAAAGTGAGCTCATAAGACGAGGTCAGGTCAGGGGCTGCAAGCCAGCGGTCGAAACGTGTGAAGTCTTTGAAACCTCTCTGAAGCGCAGAAATCAGGAATGCCCGATGGCGATTGTGCGTCTCGGAATCTATCGCCTTCAAAAGTTGCCGATGGGCAGGCTCTCCAAAATGCTCCAACACATCAGGGAGGTAACAATAATTACGTCTCCACGGTGACTCATCGCGAATCGTGGCGATGACGGGGCCGATGGAGGATGGTCCACAAAAGATAAGGCTGTCGCGGAGCCGCTGACCACCTGACTCCCCCTTCTCCTCCAGCAAAGGTATGCAAGCGAGAACCAGGTGCGCACGGAGAAGCCAGAGCACAAGAACCATGGCAGTAGTGGAAACAACAATCAGTAACCGCTTCCTCTTTTTCATTTTTGCCAATCCTGCTCGTACAGTCACCCCAGACCTGCATGGCCGGGAACGACCCGCTACGGCATCAATATTGATATTCGGTTCCCTGGCAAAAGTCATCCTCAAGCTAAAAACTTTTTGCGAGTCACCCGGTGGAATTTTTTGAGCGATGCTCTGGGGCGGATCGCAATAGGACTATCCCCCAGATGCGCGATGAAAAATGAATGGTTAGATTGGTTTAGATATCTGAGGCTTAGTGGAATGGATTCCATATGTACGCCAAACTCCAGGCAAAATATTCCAAATCTCTTCATCAGTTAGGCTGGCCCAAATAAACCGCGTCATGACTGATGAACCTGAGAAAATAGATGAGCATCGTGAGGAACTGCCTTTGTCAAAGGCTGCTCAATATTTGGTGGAAGAATGTCGCATGGTGCTACCAGGAATCCAGGCCTTGTTTGGATTCCAATTAACCGTTGTCTTTCATCCGGGTTTTTCAGAGAAACTCACTTCCGCAGAGCAGCGCCTACACTTCATTGCCCTCACGTTGCTGGGAATCGCGATCGCCCTCATAATGACCCCTGCGGCATATCACCGGCAAACTGGTCCGCAGGAGGTCACCAGCAAGTTCATCCGCCTTGCCAGTGGCCTGCTGTTATCCAGTATGGCGCCTCTGGCTTTCGGTATCTGCATCGACTTTTACCTGGTCGGGCATGTCATTTCGAAGAGCGTCCTAATCCCCGTGCTGGCGTCGGGATTGTTTGCGTTCATTGTCATTTTGTGGTTCGTGCTGCCGCGCATTGCGCTGTTAAAGAAGAAACGGCAGTGAACCATTCTCGCCTTTTACCAGTTCAGGCAGGAACCAATTCGATGATTTTGCGATATTTGCGCAAATCAACCTCGCGACCTTTCCAACTCGTCTCACCAATATCATCGAGTTTACCGAGACGATAACGCCACGAAGATCCATAGATGGGATTATTCGTGGGCCAAAATGAGATGTAATCCACGCCGATGGCCTTCGCCATTTCGATGGCTTTTTCGAGGGTCTCGTGTTTGTCGTTCCAATTAAAGAGAAGATATTTCCATTCAATGATCGGGGCTGTCAGTCCACGGGCATTGCGGAATTCAACCAGCGCCTTCATGTTGGCATACGCCTTTTCGAAACTGCCGCGCTTTTCATACTTCTCAAGCATCTCATCATTGATGCCGGCAACGGAGAAAAAGATGTGAGTCGCGTATAAGGCTGCCTCGCGCTTGGCGTCGGTGTTCAGGATAATGGCATTGCTGGAGATAACGATTCGACAATCGGGGTTCTTTTGGCGAATAACGGAAAGCTCCGGTCCCACATTGGGAGATAAAAAGGGTTCACCCAAATTCAGATAAAAAAGCTGTTGCAGGCCGAGGTTCCGAACAAGATCGGCCATTTTGGTGATTTGTTCCAGCGGCATGAACCGTTGTTTACGAATCAGGGCAGCACTTCCGCGATCGCAACCGAGGCAATCGATGTTACAATTCACCGTGTTTTCCAGGAGCATCCCCCGGTAGGGAAGGCGCGGTGCAGGCCAGTCTGAACCGTCGTGCGGAGTTGACGGTGGCGGTCCTTTCTGCAGTTTTTCCTTTCCATCCCAAAAATCCTTGGGAATTTTTGAGCGGGCGATGCGTTTGAGTCCGCTGCAGCGGGTGCAGGCCGCGAGCGGTATTTTCCCTTTGGCAAGAGTCTTCCGAAGATCCTGAGCTACCGGACCAAAAAAGACTTCTTCAAAGGTGTTTTTGTTCAAATCGCCGATATGACCCGAGCCATCATAATCCTGGCAGTTGCAGGAAACGGTGGAATCTGAATTGATGGTAAGATTGTACTCGGCATGGCCATGCAGAACCTCACAATAAAATGTTTGGCCCTTTAACCTGGCGGAAAATTCGTAATAACGTTTGAAAGCCTTGCGGATGTAGTCACTCAGGACCCAGTTCCATCTGCGTTTCTTATTAGTCTTTGGCTCGGACATGATTTGTACTCCTTTTACGGGAGGATAGCTCAACTGTAGGGAAATCCGGCAGGCCAAACAAGGTTATTGTTTGGGTTATTTGGCGTCACGAATTGTCCGAATTGCCTCAAAAAGAAAGTGTCACCGGGTGGAGATTTGGCATTGTTGCGTTATTGAGCCATTCGGCCCCGGCCAGTTTTCGAGGGGTGGTCGGCCGGTCCCGGAATAGGCCGCAAAATCTTATGACTTCAGGCGTTTTGCGCGGGCCATGACGATCAGGCATTGGATGACCCAACCAAGGGAGAGCGCGGGCACGGCGAAGAGGAGGAAGAACATCAGCAAAGGGAGATATATTTTGGGATTGAAGCGAAAAGCGCGGACCAGGTCTGAAACGATGCTGGCGGCACTCAGGTACTCCGCCCCTTTAGCATGGAATATTGGAATAAACCAACCGGGAATGAAGAGGATGAAGCTTAATAGAAACCAAAGCGGCAGGTTGGTGAAATATTTGGGGCGGCGCATGAACGTGAGTAATCTTTAGGACTTCACACGTTCGTCTGAAATTTGAACGCGAACGTGTTGGCAAGCTTCAACAATTCTTTGAAAGGTTTCCAAAACCAATTGTTTAGACTCACCATCCACCACCAATGGCGGTTTCCAACGATATTTCCCGCCGTTAAATCGAATATCCAACCCAAATCTTCCTTTGGCCGCGAAAGGGATAATGAAACCACCAACAAAAACGGCGATTGGCCAGCCAGAGATACGGTGTGTGCCGGGCGCATTCCTCAACAGCGGCTCCATCATCCAAATCGTTGTCATCAAGCCAATGGGTATCATCAAGGCTGCAAGCAGCCAAAGCGCATATGGGCGCAACCGCCTGACCGTCACGTTCTGAAGCTGATCGAGGGGTACCCGCTGAAAGTAATACGGATCGGTTTTGGCTATGAGCTTGATGCGCGGGATGTAGATCGCCTGGTTGCTCACGGCAAAGAAGAAGGGCCGAGCCTTGCGTGAAAGGTTCAACTCGATGTGGTCCACAACTTTTTCTCCCGACTCTGGAACAACTATGTAAGCCATACGATTTTTTGATTGCCTTTATTGTTTGCGCACCCGCGCAGTAACAAACAGGAGTGTTTCGTTTCCAGCCCGGCGGGTCAAAGCAAAACAGGGGTGGTTTGTTGGACGCGGATAAAGGTGGAAGTAAATCCTGTTACCCAATGATGGATGCTTCACCAGGCATCTTCCCTCACCCTGCCCTCTCCCAACTCAAAGGGCGAGGGTGGACCGTCAGGCAGTTTATGGTTGGCTTAAGATCGTCGCGTGATTCCCGTCAGGAGTTGATTCCCAAGTGGAAAGCTTCAAATTTTATGAGTAGTGCATCGGTTAAGAAGCCAAGTGGCCGCCCTACCCCACAAAAAGTTGAATAGGAGAGCAGCAAGAAGACCACAGAGGAGACCGCTGGTTCCTCCAAGGAGGATTTTGCAAGCTGGATTCCAATGCGCATGCGCGGCCCATGACACCAGCCAAACAGCACCGATGCCGCACGCGATTCCAGCGATGGCTCCGAGCTGAAGAAACAATGCTCGAAAGCCTGAGGCGGGGCTGCGTCGCAAAAAGCCAAAAAAAACGGAGCTGGAGATTATGCCGAGGCCCACCAGAATTGTGATACCGAAGGCAACGATGGCTGTGACTGCCAGGGCTACAATCATCACGAAGAATGCACAGATAATTAAAACGAGTATGAGAAACCAGGAGATGCCAGGAATGCCGTCGGAAATTTCGTCTAAAGTGAATGGGTCGATGCTTTGGTCGTCAGGCGTGCCTGGCGAGAATTGCTTGGTGAAGAGCATGGCTTGTCCACTGTCGGGATCGCCAAGAGTGAAGACCAATCCAAATGGGGCCTTGGTTCCAGCGATGTGAATCGGCGCGATCTTTGAATTTGCTGAGTCCAGGTAAATGCCCCAGATCGGGTCAGGTTTGGGGTGAGTCCCATTGACCGTCCCAGTGGTGTCAAGGCGCCACGAGCCGGTATCGCTAATAAGGGTATCGAAAAAATTGGTTGCTGGCTCTCCGATAGTCCAAGGAGGCACATTGGAAGCGATGAAGGTGCCATCTGCATGTAACTCGATCAGACAAGGTTTTCCTTGCAGCGCTGAAGGATGCTGTTCGTCCACGGTTTGGCGCAGCAAGGTGTATGCGCCGACGAGGTCTTCTGGTTTTGGTTTTTCAGTGGTGTAAAGGTGTGCGTAGGGATCGTATTGGCAGCCTTGCAAGAGAAGGGTCGAGAGTAATAAGAGAAGTGACAGGGCGCGCATACAGCGGAGGAAGCCTGAGATGTCGAATATAAGCGGTCAAATCAAATCCGAAGTCTCGGTGGAGCATCCTGAAGGATGGACAACGTCCAGTCGTGGGGCGCGTACGCGAATTTGGGCATGTGGCCGGGGCGCAAGCAATATCAGGGAAACGGCGCAGGTTCTTCCAGACGGGCACCAGTCTCATTCCACCTGAGTGAACGACTGCTTGCGCGAGGGATTGGAATCTTGACTGCGTCCGCAGACAGGCTCGATGGGCTCAGCAAAATCACCGACGAGGCTTGAATTCGGGCGAAGCCTCATTCCACCATTTAATGGATGGCTGGCGCACGGTTGCCATCTTCGGCCGCGTACGCGGATGACGTCGAAAGTGTGTCAGGCACCGCCTCCTTTCCCCGGTGGCTACGTAACGTTGAATCCGCATTTGGTGATATGTCGTTTATACCTCTGTATGGCTTTTGTCTATTGACAAGTGTGTCGGTTTTTCATACTTTTCTTGCAGCATACAAATAAATGGAGTGCCGAATGCCAGGATTCGCATGACAACCAAGAATCAGAGCACATTTCTAAAGGTCTTTCATTGGGCTTTCACCTCGCTTTCCATGGTCTCTTTGAAGCACGGACGGGGTTGGTGTTTGAGAGACATTGGAGGTCGATCGTCGGTTAACGGAAGCTCGTTTGAATGTCCAATGAAACCGAAGTTATGGAGGGACGATGTGACGTTTTGCGTCAAAATGGTTTTCAACAATTATTACGTGTATGGGGGTTCGGAAGGTATCGGAAGCCATTGGAAGGTAATAGAAGGTATCGGAAGGCTAAGAAAATTTCGAATGCCGAATTTCAATTATCGAATGGAAGAGTCTAACGCCATATAACGGTGAAAAATTTTTTCGATAGGTCAATTGTCAGTCATCTGTGGGTGCAAGATGGTTTTCGAATTAATACGTGTATAGGGGGTCGGGCGGTGGATGACGGCCATGAAAATTGCGAATGGCAAATTTCAAACGCCAAATGGGAAAAGGGGGGAATCGGAAGTGGATGAGGGTAGTAGAAGGTGGATGTAGCTGGATGAAGGTGAAAAAAATCGGCAACAACCGACTGAACTCAGATTTCAAGAATCAAGAAGCGAAACGAGATGTCGGAACGGGTCACAATGTTGGATCAATCAAGTTCAAAATGGAGCGTTGTGGTGGAGAATAGGAAGCATATTCCTGAAATGAAACAGGCGCAGAACGAAGGAGGTGTGCTCCTCTGCTCTGCGCCTTGGATATTCGGCAATGTCGCTGGCCGGTTATTTCTTCTTGAACGGCTTCAGCGATTCCTTGCGGACGGGGATGGTTTTGAATTTCTTCGTGAGGTCGGTGAGGGATTTCTCAACGCCCAGGCGTTCGAGGCTGGAAGCGCCAACGAAACCGACGCAGTCGGTATGTTCATTGATATAGGCGGCATCCTCAGGCGAGCAGATGGGACCGCCGTGAGAAAGAAAAATGATGTCCTTACGGACTTTGCGGGCACCGTCGATGATGCTTTGGGTGCGGGTGACGGCGTCATCCATGGTACAGACAGCACCTTGGACGCCGATGGAGCCGCCGATGGTGGTGCCGACATGGGCGATGATGGCGTCGGCTCCGGCTTCGGCCATGGCCTGGGCTTCCTCCGGGGTGGCGACGTAAACGATGGAGAAGAGGTCCATCTTACGGGCAATGGCAACCATTTCGAACTCCTTCTTCACGCTCATGCCGGTTTCTTCGAGGACCTGCCGGAAATGACCATCAACGATGGTGTGGGTCGGGAAGTTATTGACGCCGGAAAAGCCCATATCCTTGACTTGCAACAGCCAATGCCACATGCGGCGGCGGGGATCGGTAGCATGGACACCACAGATAACAGGGATTTCCTCAACAATGGGCAGGACTTCGTATTCCCCGATTTCCATGGCAACCGCATTGGCATCGCCATAGGCCATCAAACCAGCGGTCGAGCCGTGGCCGGCCATGCGGAAGCGGCCGCTATTATATATGATGATGAGGTCGGCTCCTCCGCGTTCGATGAATTTCGCGCTGATGCCGGTCCCAGCGCCAGCGGCGATGATGGGTTCGCCCTTCTTGAGGGTGGCCCGGAGACGTTCGACAACTTCCTTGCGGGTGTAAGGGTTACCTTTTCCAGTCCAGGGGTTTGGCATATGCTATATTTCAATGGTTCCAAGTTGAATGAGCATCACCCTGCTTCAATGGGTGTAAGGGAGTCAAGAACGGAGGTGTCGTTGGCTACAGCCATTTTAGGCCACAGGGAAAAGAAATTAAAGGAGGAGACGGCCAAGATTTGGAATTCAGATTTATGGAGTACCGTAGAAATACGCAGAAACAAGCAAATCCTTAGTTGCGTAAAAGAAGGGATTTAACTAGTTTGGCGTCGTCTTTCGAGCCATGAAAATCTTTATCGATGGGAAATATTATAGTGAGCAGAACGCCAAAATCTCCGTGTTTGATCACGGACTGCTCTACGGTGATGGAATTTTTGAAGGGATCCGCGCTTATAATGGACGTGTCTTCAAACTGAAGGAACATATTGACCGCCTGTTTTATTCGGCCAAGGCAATTTTGCTGGATATTCCAATGACGCATGCGCAGATCATGAAGGCGGTGGTGGACACCTGCCGTCAGAACAAACTGCGCAATGGGTACATCCGTTTGGTGGTTACACGCGGGATTGGAACACTCGGGTTGAATCCAAACCGTTGCAAGAAGCCATCTGTGATTGTCATTGCCGGTAAGATTCAGCTTTACCCACCGGAGTATTACAAGAACGGGTTGGACATCATCACGGTGGCAACGACTCGCAACCTTCACAATGCGTTGAACCCGGCGATCAAGTCTTTGAATTATCTGAACAACATCCTGGCAAAGATTGAGGCAAACAATGGCGGCGTTGAAGAAGCCATCATGTTGAACAGCGAAGGCTATGTGGCGGAGTGCACCGGCGACAATATCTTTATTGTTAAGGGGAACCAGCTTTTCACGCCGCCGCTTTCAGCGGGGGCATTATATGGCATCACGCGCGAAGTGGTTATCAATCTGGCGAAGGATTCCGGGATGAACGTGAGCGAACCGAACCTGACGCGGTATGACATTTATAATGCGGATGAGTGTTTTCTGACCGGCACGGGAGCAGAATTGATCCCGGTAGTGAAGATTGATGGGCGCGTGATTGGAACCGGCAAGCCAGGAGCAGTAACGAAGCAGTTAGTGACCAAGTACCACACCTTGACTAATGGCTCGGGTGAGCCGATATACCCATAAGAATTATGATGTGTTGTATCTGCAAAGAGAAAGAGGCCACGGTGCATTTGACCCAGATCGCTGGGGATAAAATGCAAAAGGTGGATCTCTGCGAAGAGTGCGCCAAGAATAAGGGAGTGAACGATCCAGCCGGGTTCTCGCTGGCGGATTTGTTGCTGGGATTGGGTGCATCGCAGGAAATCGAGCAGTCCGCAGGTGGCGCTGAATTGAAGTGCCCCAAGTGCGGCTTTACCCAGGCTGATTTCAAGAAAGCCGGGCGGCTCGGTTGCGCAGACTGTTACAACACATTCGCAGAAGGACTCGAAGGTTTGCTCAAAACCATGCACAAAGGCGTGCGTCATGTGGGCAAAGTCCCCGCAGCACTTCAGCAAAGTCGGGACACAGCAGAACGTCTCAAGACCTTGCAGAAGAAACTGGCCAAGGCCATCGAAGATGAAAACTTCGAACAGGCCGCAATTCTCCGCGACGAAATCAAGCAAATGGGTAACAAAACAGGCAATGCCACATCGACGAAGGCTGACTAAAGCTGAGATGAACATTCACGAATTTCTAATTCCTCCTGCGGAAAGCGCGAGACGGAAGGGTCCACATGACCGGATTGTGATGTCCAGCCGGGTGCGTCTCGCCCGCAACATTCGCGACGCTGCCTTTCCCGGTTGGGCCAAGAAACCTGAACGGGTCAGGATTTTGGATCAAATTCGGCCTGCGGTGGAGACTCTGCCAGAGATGAGGGGCGCATTTTCAGAGTCGATGGACAATTTATCGACACTGGATAAACAGATTTTAGTCGAGCGCCATTTGATCAGCCGTGAACATGCGGCCAAGAGCGCCGGAAGCGGTTTGGTGCTGAACCGGGATGAATCCCTGTGCTTCATGATTAATGAAGAGGACCATCTCCGGATGCAGGCCTTGAGGCCTGGATTGCAGCTAAAGCAAGCGTGGATGGCAATTGATCAGGCTGATTCTGTCCTGGAAAAGCGGTTGGAATATGCTTTCAGCCAGGATGTAGGCTATTTGACCGCCTGCCCCACCAATTTGGGCACGGGCATCCGTGTTAGCGCCATGTTGCATCTGCCCGGGCTGGTTTTGGCCGAGCAGATCAATCCGATCATTCAGTCCGTAAACAAGCTCGGATTGGCAGTGCGCGGCCTGTATGGAGAAGGCACAGAGGCCCTGGGCAATGTCTTCCAAGTGTCCAATCAAATGACCCTGGGAGAGGCGGAGTCTGCCATTGTTGAACGGCTGGATAAGGTGCTTTCGCAAATTATCGAGCACGAAGAAAATGCCCGGGGGACTCTATTGGAAAAAAAGCCGAAGATGGTTTACAATCACATCGGACGTGCATACGGTATTTTGGCGAATGCCCATAGCATCAGTTCCAAGGAAACAATGAACTTGTTATCCTTAATGCGTTTGGGCATGGATCTGGGGTTGTTCCCCGGCAGTGATCGATCCCTCACCGACGAGTTATTTATCCTGACCCAACCAGCCCATTTGCAAAGACAATATTCAGAAAAGCTTTCGGCTGAAGAACGCGATTTGCTCAGAGCAGATATGGTTCGTGAGCATTTGAAGGCAGTGAGCCGACCGATCTCAAAGCCGAGTGGTTCAGAAGGTGGCAAATTGGACAAACCTGAGAAACAATAGCATTATTTAATATGAGCGAAGAATCCATGAATAATTTTACGCCCCGCGCTCAACAGGTATTAGCGTTGGCACGTAAAGAAGCAGATCGCTTTAACCATAACTTTGTCGGCACTGAACATTTGTTGCTCGGCTTAATTAAATTAGGGCAAGGCGTTGCAGTTAATGTACTTCAAAAACTCGGTTTGGACCTGGAAACCGTACGAATGGAAGTTGAGAAGCATGTGGGAACCGGCCCCGATCAGAAAATGATTGGCAATATTCCTTATACCCCGCGAGTGAAGAAAGTCCTCGCGCTGGCGGCCAAGGAAGCGAAGGCTTTAAATCATACTTATGTAGGAACGGAACATATCCTTCTGGGACTTTTGCGTGAAGGTGATGGTGTTGCTGCCCGCGTTTTGAAGAATTTGGATGTCGATATCGAGCAGACCCGCCAGGAAATTTTGAAAGAGTTGGATCCCAACTTTGCAGCGCAGGAGGAACAACAGCCTGGCGCTGGCGGTGAAGGCACACCGGAGAAACCTGCTCCCGAAAAGAAGGGCGAAGTCAAAACCCCTGCTCTAAAAGCATTTGGTCGTGACCTGACAGAAATTGCCCGCAAAGGTGAAATGGACCCGGTTATCGGTCGCAAGAACGAAATCGAGCGCGTTATCCAGATCCTTTGCCGCCGCACCAAAAACAACCCAGTGCTACTGGGTGAGGCTGGCGTGGGCAAAACTGCAATTGTCGAGGGCTTGGCGCAGGAAATTGCGGCTGGCAACGTCCCAGAGTTGTTGCGCGAAAAACGAGTGATCACTTTGGATCTGGCCTTAATGGTGGCTGGAACAAAATATCGTGGTCAGTTCGAAGAGCGCATCAAGGCGGTAATGGACGAAATTCGTCGTGCCAAAAACATTATTCTATTCATTGACGAGTTGCACACCATCGTTGGTGCCGGCTCGGCCGAAGGAACGATGGATGCTTCCAACATCATCAAGCCAGCTCTAAGCCGTGGCGAGATGCAGTGCATTGGTGCGACCACACTCAACGAGTACCGCAAGTACATTGAGAAGGATGCTGCACTCGAACGCCGTTTCCAGAGCGTCAAGGTCGAAGCACCCTCGATCGAGGAAGCCGTTTTGATCCTCAAGGGATTGCGCGTCAAATACGAAGAGCATCATAAAGCTGAATTTACTGACAAGGCTGTGGAAGCTGCGGTCAAGCTTTCAGATCGCTATATTCCCGATCGTTTTCTGCCGGACAAGGCAATTGATTTGATGGACGAGGCTGGTTCCCGAGCCCGGATTGGCACGATGACCCGCCCGCCGGAAGTCAAAGAAATTGAAGCCGAGATCGAAGAGATCAAGACGAAGAAGGAACGCGCCATAAAGGAGCAGGACTTCGAAGGTGCTGCTTCAATGCGCGACAAGGAAAAACAGGCCAAGGAAAAACTGGATAACGTCCTGAATACCTGGCGCACCAATCGCGAAGAGAAAAAGGTCAAGGTGGACGAGGAGGATATTCTCCACGTTGTTGCGAAGTGGACCGGAATTCCTTTGAAACGGATGGAACAGGGCGAAGCTCAGCGCTTGCTAAATGTTGAAGACCAGATGTCGAAGGTAGTGATTGGCCAACGTGAAGCTGTGTCTGCGATGTGCAAAGCTTTGCGCCGTTCGCGCGCGGATTTGAAAGATCCGAAGCGTCCGATTGGAACGTTCGCCCTGCTCGGACCAACCGGTGTGGGCAAAACCTTGCTTGCGAAGACGCTGGCGGAACAGATGTTCGGCGATTCCAAATCTCTGATTCAGCTGGACATGAGCGAGTACATGGAGAAGTTCAATGTCTCCCGTCTGGTGGGCTCGCCTCCGGGTTATGTTGGCTACGAAGAAGGCGGCCAACTCACAGAACAAGTGCGGCGCAAGCCTTACTCAGTGGTGCTTTTTGATGAAATTGAAAAGGCACATCCTGATGTCTGGAACATGTTGTTGCAAATCCTGGAAGAGGGCAAACTGACGGACAGCGTGGGTCGCGTGGTGAATTTTCGAAACACCATCATCTTGATGACCTCCAACGTGGGTTCCGAAACCATCAAGAAGCAATCAAGCATGGGCTTTTCCCCGATTTCGGATGAGACGACATACGAGAGAATGCGGGAAAAGATCATGGAAGAAGCCCGGCGCACCTTTAAGCCCGAGTTTCTGAACCGTCTGGATGACGTCATAGTCTTCCGCACTTTGACCAAGCCTGACTTGGTTCAAATTCTTGATCTGGAAATCAACAAGGTCATGGAGCGTCTGAAGAATAAAAACCTCAGACTGACTTTGGACGAAAAAGCCAAAGACTTCCTGGTGGAAAAGGGCTACGATCCCAACTATGGCGCGCGTCCAATGCGCCGGTCTGTGGAACGATTCCTTGAAGACCCGTTGGCTGAAGAGATTCTCAAGGGAAATCTCCACGAGAACGATCCGATACAGGTTACGTTCGAGAAGGACAGGCTCGTATTTATCCAGAATGCAGCCGCCGAGGGTGCATTCTCCAGCTAACCAAAGCTTTGAAATATCAAACGCCAATCGCAAAACGATTGGCGTTTTTCTTTCATAAGACTGGCCAGTTCTCGTTCCCTTTGCTAATCCTTAATGGATGAATTTCTTTGCCAATAGATTTGTGGCAGAATGGCTGCAGGGTTTGGGCAGGATCTCACTGCTGACGAAAGAGGCGCTGAGTTCGCTTTTCAGCCTGAAAGGCTCATGGGGGAATTTTATTTATCAGCTTTACTTCATCGGTGTAAAGTCCCAGTCCGTAGTCCTGATCACAGGAGCTTTTACTGGAATGGTGCTATGCGCTCAGACTTATTATCAATTTCACCAGGTAAAATTGGACACCGCAACTCTTGCTGTCGTCAGTGTATCCATGTGCAGCGAACTTGGGCCGGTTTTAACGGCTTTAATGGTCGCAGGGCGAGTTGGCGCCGCCATGGCTGCCGAGATAGGCACGATGAAAGTCACGGAGCAAGTCGATGCCCTTCGTACATTAGCCACTCACCCGGTGGATTATCTGGTTGTCCCGCGACTAACAGCTTCGGTCGTTTCCCTCCCATTATTGACAGCGGAAGCCATCGCGGTTGGAATAATTTCCGGGTATATGGTAGGAGTGTATTTGTTGGGAATAGATCCAGTCTACTCGTACACCAACATGCTTAAGTACACGAATTCCAGTGATGTAATGACCGGAATTATTAAATCCGTAATTTTCGGCGTCATTATCGCCATTATTGGATGCTATAAAGGCATGACTTGCGGAGAAGGCGCGGAAGGCGTAGGTCGCGCGACTACAGAGGCGGTCGTCTATGCCTCCATAACCATCCTCATCTCCAACTTCTTTCTTACGCTGTGCTTAAAGGAATTGATGCGTCACTTATGATCGAGGTTCGCAATCTTAGAAAGAGCTTTGGCGCACATAAGATCCTGGAAGGGGTGACTTTCAAGGTGGAGTCAGGGGAATCGGTGGTGATCATTGGCCGAAGTGGTGGAGGAAAAAGTGTTTTGTTGAAACACTTGATCGGTTTGCTTTCCCCGGATTCAGGTTCGGTGTTGATCGACAGTGAGAATCTCTGCACCCTGAACGAGCGTCAATTGATTCGCGTCCGCAGCAAATTTGGGATGTTATTTCAAGGAGCCGCCTTGTTCGATTCCTTGTCGGTGGCTGAAAATATTGGTTTCGTATTACGGAAGCAAAAGGGCCTGACGGATGGTGAAATCAGAAACAAGATTTCCGAGGTGTTGGAAATGGTGGAGTTGCCGGGAACAGAGAATAAGAAGCCTTCCGAGCTTTCCGGAGGCATGCGCAAACGTGTGGGATTGGCCCGAGCCATCATCTATAAACCCCAGATCGTTCTCTATGATGAACCGACCACCGGCCTTGATCCGGTTGTTTCAGACAGCATCGATAAATTAATTTTGCGTGTCCGAGATCAACTGAAAGTAACGACCGTGGTGGTCACGCATGACATGCGCAGTGCCAGACTCCTTGGCCAGCGCATCTTGATGCTGCATGAGGGGAAAATTTATTTTAGCGGGACTCCAGAGGAAATTTTCAACTCGACTGACCCAGTGATGCATCGATTTGTAAACGGCATCTCCATTCCCAAAGAACATTACTTTTGATATGAGCCAAGCGCGCAAGGAAATTAAGGTCGGTTTTTTCGTGTTGATTTGTTTGTCACTGCTGGGGCTTCTTTTGTTGCAATTCGGCAAAGGAACCTCTCTTTTTCGCCCTACCTACACCATCTTGTTGAAATCGGGCAATGCGGGCGGCCTAAAAACACGCTCTACCGTGCTGATGGCGGGGGTTGGAGTGGGCACAATCTCCAGGATTCAACTGAATCCGGACGGCAAAGGAGTCACGATTTATCTCAAGATCTATAAACAGTATGAAATCCACAAGGACGCTCGAATTGTAATCGAGCAATCTGGTTTCCTCGGTGATCCATTCGTCGCAATTTATCCTGGAGACAATAAGGCCCCTCGCTTCGAGAATATGGATGAAACCAGCGTCGAGGAACCCTTCAATCTCCAGGAAGTAGCCCGTAGTGCAGCGGGCTTCATCAAACGCATCGACCAAACAGCAGATAAACTTAATGGTGCCATTAATGATGTGCGAAAATTAGTACTCAATGAGCAAACACTGACCAACCTGTCTGTTACGGTAGCCAGTTTTCGCAAGGTATCTGAGAACGCTTTGAGTACGGTGCAGAATTTGAACCAACTCATCACCTCTAATGGCGTGCCTGCCTCTTACGCAATCAGTAATCTCGTGCTTTTCTCCGAAAATTTGAATCAACTGGCAACCAACGCCAACGGTATCATTTCCACCAACGGCCCCCAAATTGCCGCTGCAGTGAACAACCTGCAGATGTCCACGGCAACGCTCACGAACTTGTTGGGCGATGTTGCCGCAGGTAAGGGGTTGGTGGGTGGTTTGCTCAAGGATCCTCAATTAGCTGGAAACTTCTCCTTATTGTCGAGCAATCTGGCCATTACCTCCAGCAATTTAAATCGTTTGGGATTATGGGGGATTCTCTGGCAACACAAGCCGCCAAAATCAAAATTGCCTCCGAAGGAACTTGAGGATTCCAGACATAATCCTGTTAAATAACGTCATGTCACTTTGGTACATTCGGATTTTATTTCTTGCCATGTGCACCATGGCGGGTTTTGCCATCAGCCAGCGGGCAGATTTTCTTGGCGTGGGAAGTGGGGTATGGGGTTCGATTGCGGGCTTTGGATTTGGCGGCTTTCTTATTGCAATCGATGAGATGCTCAAAGGCTTTTCGTTACGCGCATTTTCCGCCACCAGCTTCGGATTGCTTTTGGGCACTTTGGTTGCTGCTTTGATAGATCATTCAGGATTATTCGACATCGTGGATGATAACACCCGGTGGTTAATTCGTTTGGGACTGTTCCTGGGATTCAGTTACATCGGAATAGTGTTGGCCATGCGCAGTAACAAGGAGGATTTTTCCCTCATCATCCCCTATGTACGTTTTGCTCCCCAAAATAAACCGGATAATTTGTTGATTCTTGATACCAGCGTCATCATCGACGGACGAATTGCTGACCTCATCGAATCAAACCTTCTTGAGGGGCTCTTGATTGTTCCCAGATTTGTTCTCAAGGAACTTCAACAAATAGGGGATTCCGCCGATCCGATACGGCGTGCACGCGGTCGAAGGGGTTTGGAGATGTTAAACCGACTCCAACGCAACACCCTGGTGGAGGTAAAAATTCACGACGGCGATTTTCCTGAAGAAAAAGAAGTGGATGCCAAGCTGGTACGCCTGGCACGAAATCTGGGAGCGAAACTTTTTACGAATGATTATAACCTTGGAAAGATTGCTGAACTCCAATCGGTTCAACTGGTCAACATTCACGAGGTGGCAAAATCATTTAAAACTGTTTTATTGCCTGGAGAGGTCCTTCAGTTGCGCATCGTACGTGAAGGCAAGGATAAGGGTCAGGGTGTGGGTTACCTGAATGATGGCACAATGGTGGTTGTGAACCAGGGCCAGAATTCGATCGGCCAGCAGGTTGAAGTACAGGTTCAAAGCCTTCTACAAACCGGGGCTGGAGTTATTGTTTTTGCTGAAGCCAAGCTGCCGCAGTCTCATGCTGCTTGAATTCAGTTTTGTTTAGGCCATCTTTACGTATGGAACTGGTCACCATTTTTCGAGCTTTTAATGCGGTTGAAGCGCAACTTGTTCGTTCACGTTTGGATGCAGCCAATTTCCATGCTGTCGTAACGCATGAGCTATCTGCCTTGAGTATGGACGGCTACGCGCTCGCAGTCGGCGGCATTCTTGTCCAAGTACCAGCGGAGGAAGCCAGCGAAGCCAAGGAATTTCTCAAGGCAAGCGACGAACCTCAGGCATGAATTCATCACACTCAAAAATATTCTCCAGTTTACGGAAAAGTCTGCCCTCGGACGAAATTCGCCTCGAACCAGCCCTCCTTGAAAAGTACGCGGGTGATAAGTGGTTCGCCTCGCGAATTCCAGATGCGGTGGCCCTGCCCCGCAGCACCGAATCAGTAGCCAAACTATTGAAATTCGCAACGAAAAATCAAATTCCTGTCACGCCACGTGGAGCTGGTTTTGGTTACGTCGGCGGATGCGTTCCAGTTCAGGGTGGAATCGTTCTTTCGCTTGAACGCATGAATCGGATCAAGGAAATTCACGAGGATGATTTTGTAGCCGAGGTGGAACCGGGCGTCATTACACAAAAGCTGCAGGATGCTGTGGAGAAGAAAGGGCTGTTCTACCCTCCTGACCCAGCCAGTCGTGCAGATTGTTCCATTGGTGGTAATATCGCCACGAATGCGGGCGGTCCGCGGTGCCTTAAATACGGCGTCACGCGAGATTACGTTTTAGGTCTGGAGGTGGTGCTCGCCGATGGGTCGGTCGTTAAACTAGGCAGCCGAACACACAAAAACAAAACCGGATTTGATTTCTCCCGCCTTTTTGTTGGCTCCGAGGGCATGCTGGGTGTTGTTACTCAAGCAACACTAAAGTTAATTCCACTACCGCCCTACCGCGCCTGCCTGGCTATTGGATTTGCGGCAATGAAGGAAGCCATCAAAACCTTGCGAACCATTCTTCATACAGGATTTCTTCCTTGTGCCCTGGAAGTCGCAGACGCCTTCACCCTGGCCGCTGCCCGGCAACGCACTAGAAGCAAAAGATTGAATGGATGCAATGCCCATCTCATAGTCGAACTCGATGGGCAGGAAGCTTCTGTCAGAAGGGAGATACAAATTCTGCTGAAGGTGGTTAAGAGCCAAAATCCACTTTTTATAGAAAAAGGTCTCGGCCCGGATCAATGCGAAGCCATCTGGAAAATTCGTCGCGAATTCTCTTACTCACTTCGAGACACTGGTCTCACCAAACTCAATCAGGATATCGTTGTGCCTCGTGGACGACTGGAGGATCTCTTCCGATTTACGGCAGGTCTTCAGAAAAAGCATGGATTCCCGGTAGCGTGCTTCGGTCACGCAGGTGACGGGAACATTCACGTGAATGTTATGGTTGATCTGGATCAACCTGATGCAACTAAACGTTGCAACGCCGCCTTGGATGAACTCTTCCGCCAGGTGCTCGATTGGAATGGTGTCATCACTGGAGAACATGGAATCGGGTTGGCAAAGAAACCATGGTGGCCTCTTGCAACCTCTCCTGCGGTCAGAGAACTCCACTCCAGGATCAAACGCGCCCTTGATCCTGCCGGAATTCTAAACCCGGGAAAATTTGTATAACGAAAAACCACTGTCCCTTTCGGAACAGTGGTCTAAAAATCAGATCGTATTAACGACGATCACGATATCCACCACCACCACCACCGCCGCCACGGCCACCACGGTCGCCGCCACGGCCACCACCACCGTATCCGCCGCCACCGCCAGGAGGACGCTCTTCACGAGGACGAGCTTCGTTTACCGTAAGGGCACGGCCTTGAAATTCCTTGCCATGATACTGAGCAACAGCTGCGTCAGCTTCGGCTTGGGAACCCATTTCAATGAATGCAAATCCGCGTGAACGTCCGGTAGCGCGGTCCTGCATGATGTTTACTGCGATGACTGTACCTGCGCCAGAGAAATGATCTTGCAGATCGTTTTCGGTAGTGCTGAAGGGCAGGTTTCCGACGAATAATTTAGTCGCCATTATCTTGATACTTTCTTTAATCCGCCTGCTGTGCTTTGGTGAACGTTCCTGTCATAGGTCTCAAATCGTCATCGCTATCAAAGCACTGGACTGACAATTTCCGGATCACTAAACCACCGCTTATCGGACGCAAACAATTTAGCCTACCTAAGTCCTTGCACACAAGCAAAATAATTAACCGTTTTATCTTTACTTTCCTGCGCCAATTTCAACATTTTGCCCAATTAACACCACAAACTCCCCTTTGAGAGCCCGTTTTTTAAGAACTTCCAACAGTTGAACCGGCGTTCCGGTTAAAAACTCTTCAAATTTCTTCGTTAACTCCCGCGCCAAAACCACCTGCCGCTCGCCAAAGATCTCGTTCAGCTCGTTGAGTAACTTTTCAATTCGGTACGGCGACTCATATAACACCAGCGTCCCGGCAAAATCCTTTACCGCCTCCAACTGCTTCCGACGCTGTCCTGATTTGTGAGGGAGAAAGCCAATAAAGTGAAACTCATCCGTTGGCAAGCCACTCGCAGTCAGCGCCGCCACCAACGCACATGGTCCAGGAACAGCTTCCACTCGGAACCCACCACTCCGGGCAGCCTGCACCACCCGTTCACCCGGATCGCTAATACCCGGCGTTCCGGCATCGGTAACCAGCGCCACTTTCTCTCCCCTGGCCAATCGCTGCAAAATCTCTTCGCTCCTCTTTGCCTCATTGAATTGGAAATAGCTGATCATCGGCTTTGAAATTCCGAAATGTTTCAGCAACTGCCCCGTGCGGCGGGTATCCTCGGCCGCAATCACATCGCATTCCCGAAGGGTCCGCAATCCTCGTAGCGTCATATCCTCTAGATTCCCTATCGGCGTCGCCACAAGGTATAACGTGCCCGGAGTTAAAGGCGGCAATTGCGTTTCCATTCCCATCACTTAGCCAGAGATTGCTCCCGGAATAAACTGTTTTTCATCAAATCAAAACCATCGATTTCACCGATGAACTTCAACTCCAACCTGCTGACACATCTCCAACACCGGACACGTTGAACATTTCGGAGTTCGCCCCGTGCAGATGTGCTTTCCAAAAGGAACCAGCAAACTATTAATCTCAATCCAATACTGTTTCGGCAACTTTGCTTCCAAGGCCGCCATCGTTTGCTCCGGCGTTCGCGTCTGAACATAACCCCAGCGATTCGTCACCCGATGCACATGAATATCCACCGAAATTTTTCCCTGTCCACAGGCTATTCCTAAAACCAGATTCGCGCACTTCGGGCCCACTCCATGCAACTCCATCAACTTCTCGCCGTCGCACGGCAATGCCCCGCCAAACCGCTGCACCGCCTCCGAAGCTATCGTCCGAATCGTTCGCGCCTTCGCCTCATGAAAAGTACAGGCACTGATCAATTCATCGATTTTTTTCACCTGCAACCGACTCACCTGCCCGGGCGTCCGAGCAACCGCAAACAACTTCCGCGCGGTCGGAATAGTCACCTCATCCAAGGTTCGAATCGAAATAATGCAAGCCACCAGTTGCTCGAAAACCGAGTTGAACCCATCGTCCGCCAATTCAAACATCGCCGCCTTCGCAAACGGTTTTATGGCCTCGCGAACACGCTCAACCGCCACATCAATGTCAAAAAGCCTCTTTGTCGAAAAACCCGGCTTCTCAACCCGTTTTCCCCGACGCCTCAAAATACCAGCCCTGCTCTGCCTCATAATTACCCCTATGCCGCGGCAGACAAAAACGCAAGCCGGCTCAAACCATTACCGCAACCTACTTGCTGATACCGCGCTGACTGCTCTTCACGAAACCAACGAGGTATTGCAGTTCGGGCGACGAAGGCAAGTCCTTCTCAATCCGCGCAACCGCGTTCGGAATGGTTAATCCTTCGCGAAACAAAATCTTGTAAGCCTGGCGCAACGCTGATTGCACCTCCTCCGAAATGCCGCGTCGTTCCAGGCCCACTTTGTTCACCGTCTTCGTCTCCGCCGGATTCCCATCCGCAATCATAAACGGCGGAATATCCTGCACCACCTTTGAACAACCACCAATCATCGAATGCTTCCCAATCCGACAAAACTGATGCACCGCCGCCAAGCCGCCGATCACCGCGTAATCCTCCACTGTGACATGCCCCGCCAACGTCGCGACGTTCGACATGATGATATGATTACCCAACGTCACGTTATGCGCCACATGTGTGTAGGCCAGCAGGTTGTTATGTGAACCCACCGTCGTCACTTCACCATCACCGGTCGCGCTATGAATCGTCACATATTCTCGAAAGGTGTTATTATCCCCAATCACCGTCCTGGTAACGCCACCCTTCCATTTCAAGTCCTGGGTCTTCAGCCCAATGCTCGCAAACGGATAAATCTCGTTCTTGCTCCCCAAAGTAGTGTGCCCATCAATGACCACATGTGAATGCAACCTGCACCCATCGCCCAGCACCACGTGCTCACCAATGACACAAAAAGGCCCGATCTCGCAGTTCGCTCCCACTTGAGCCCGCGGATGAATAACAGCAGAGGAATGAATCATGCGTCAACAATCATGAAGGTTACCTCTGCTTCACTCACCGGCTCCCCGTCAACGGAGCAGACTCCCTTGGCCTTGCCAATCTTTCCCCGCGCCTTTGTCAATTCCACATCGATGACCAATGTATCTCCCGGCCGCACCGGCTTGCGCCACTTCACACTCTCCGCCGCCATGAAATAAGCCAGCCGCCCAAAATTCTCCGCCTGCTTTAAAGTCAAAATCCCCGCCACCTGCGCAATCGCCTCCAATTGCAACACCCCCGGCATGATCGGATGATTCGGAAAATGCCCTTCGAAATACGGCTCGTTAATGCTGATGTTCTTCACCCCCGTAATCTTGTTCCCTTCAATCTTCGTAATCTTATCCACCATCAAAAACGGATAACGATGCGGCAACACCTTCATCACCTGCATGATGTCCAATGTCGCCCCGTCTGCCACCGATACCTCGCGCGCCTGCGACTCCGCCGGACTCTTCTGCGGCGGCGGCGCAAAAGTCTGCGCGATCATCATCGGCTTGCGCATCTGGGCAACGATCAGTTTCGCCAGCTCACAATTCGCTGTATGACTCGGCTTCACCGCAATCAAATGCCCGCACAACGGCCTCCCCGTCAGCGAAAGATCCCCGATAATATCCAAAATCTTGTGCCGCACAAACTCGTTCGGATAACGCAACGGCTCCGTCGTCAACACCGCATCATCCCGCACCACCACCGCATTCTCCAAACTCCCACCCTTGATCAACCCATTCTTGAACAGAAACTCAATCTCCTCGTAAAAACAAAAAGTCCGCGCATGCGCATATCCCGCTCCCACGTTTTTGGCGAAAGCTCCACACTGAAAAACTGCGTAAACCTCCCCTGCTTATCCGCGCTCGGGCAGGTAATCTTGAATAAATCATCCGGAAAAATCGCCATCTCCGTCTCTCCCATCTGCAACTCAATCGGCTCCGTAATCGTATATGGATTCCGCATTTCCGGCTGCGGCACGATCCCCGCCGTCTCCACCAGCTTGCAATACTCCCGCGAACTCCCGTCCGCAATCGGCGGCTCATTCGCGTCCAACTCCACCACCGCATTATCAATGCCGTAACCCGCAAACGTCGCCAGCACATGCTCCACCGTGTGGACCTTTACATTCCCGCGGCCAATCGTCGTCGAACGATTCGTCTCCACCACATTCTCCACCCGCGCCTCGATCTCCGGCTTCCCTTCCAGGTCCACCCGACGAAAACGTATCCCGGTATTGGGCGCCGCCGGCAAAAAAGTCATGTTCACCCGGTTCCCGCTATGCAGGCCGATCCCCGAGAAACTCGCCGGACGACTCAATGTCTGTTGTTGTAACACGCGTGCATTAAACTAACCGCTGCCCCCGTTGGCAAGCGGTACATTGTTCCTCAACCATCAACCTTTTCCGCTCCAAACACTTCTTTCTTGACGCCCCGCTTTCCTGAAGAAACCAGCTTTGCAAAAGTGGCTTCCAACCACGGACAACCGATTGAATCCCAATATCATAACTTGTAACCCTTAGTCGATTTCATGCAACATCCACAATTCTACACGCGAAATTTTTTTCACCGTTATATAGCGTTATTTACCGTGATATGGCGTTAGACCATTGCATTCGAAACTTGAAATTCGCCATTCGAAATTTTTCCAAGCCTTCCGATACCTTCCGATACCTTCCGATGGCGTCCGAAAATCCGAAACTCGAAATTCGCCCTCGCTTCCATGGTGTTCCTTTGGCATTGGGAATTGGACATTTTTCATTTCCTTGTTTAGCCATAATGAACCATCTCTCCCGACTCAAACAACACCGACGCACTGACTCCGCGCCTCGGCTTCGCCGCCTCCTGCCGCAACGCCTTGGCCCAAAACCGGTCGCAGTGACTATCCGCACTCTCCCCGATAAACCGGATATTCCCGCTCGTCGTCACCTCCTTCTTGATCCCCCGCAAATCCGCCCGCAACAGCGGGTCCCGCGTAATCCTCACCCGACGATCCTCAAACGCCATCCGCAGATTATACGCCAGTTCCTCCTTCACATGTCCCGTGAAGGTCACCGCCTCCACCTTCCACCCAAACCTATACTTCGCCCGCTCCGCCAGTTGCATCCCCAGCCCCGTCGCATCAATGCACGCCCGCTTCAACTTCGGCAACTCCAATAGCCGATACAGCTCAGCTTCCTGTTCCGAGAAAGTCTTCCCCGCCAATTCAATCCGCATCCGGTCCCACATCACATCGCCCACCTTCTCACCCACATCGATCACCGAGAGATCACGCTTGCGCCCCACATCGAACCCGAGATACAGCGGATTCTCGCACTTCCTCAAATACTCAAAATCCTTCAGGCAATCATCCTCGCACGCGTCAATCAGGTCATAGCCAATAAACACGCTCGATTCATCCGCCGGCACACAGCAATACTCCTGCAACCACTGCTCCTCATCCAGGCACTCCGCCCTCACCCGCGCAAGATATCCTTCCCGCGACTCCGCCTCACCCGTCTTCTCATTAATCCGCTCCACCACTCCCTGCTCGATCGCCTCCTGCAGCGTCACCTTGTGATGCGACCACCCCATCGGATTGCCCCGCTGATGAATATCATGAATAATCCCATTAAACACCGTCCCCACTCCCCGATGCGTCGAAATGATTTCCAACTGCCCGCCCCACGTCGTCACCGGCTTGGCAATCCGGTACAACATCCGCTGGTCCCCATGCAGCGCAAACTCATCCAGGATCACGTGACCCCGCTTACCCGCCAGCGCATTCGGATTGGAGCTCAACGAATAAATTCTCAGCTTCGTCGCAAACTCCAAAACATACGCCGAGAACTTCTTCTCCCGGTCAAAAATGATCTCCCCGAGGTCATGCGCGACCACATCCAGCAGCTGCGCCCAAGCCTTGCAATCCTCCAGGAACAACCGCGCCAGCGGTTCATCCCGCGACGACACCCAAACATCCAGCCGCGCCCCCTTTTCAATCACCCGTCGCACCGCCGAAAACGCCGCCGCATGCGTCAACCCAATCTGCCGCGACTTCTCCATGATCTTCAACCGCGACTCATCCTCAATCCACCGCTTCTGATAACCCAAAAAATAATCCTCCTTAAGCTTCATATTTGTACCTCATGTTTTTAATGGTTTAAATTTTTTGGCTGGCCTGACGGACTACCCGCGACAGGACTCGCGCGACAACCTCAACCATGCTCCGAAAATGTCAGACGGTTCACCCTCTCCACTTTGCAATGGGAGAGGGCCGGGGTGAGGGAAAATGCGCTGAAACATTTCGTCATCCCTGAGATATTCCAAAGCGCAAAACCATCACTGCGTTCAAATCGAAAAGTCTCCTAATCGGTGTTTATCTGTGTTCATCTGTGGCTATTGGCTTTTTTTAATCGCAAATCAAAAATCAAAAACCGCAAATGGATCGGTCTCACACTTTCCCTAGGCCCAAAGGGTCGATCTTACCTTAGCGAAGCCCAACGGGCTGGTTAGTTTTCCAAAAGAAGCCCCAAGGCCTGAAGGGCCGGCTTACTCTTCATCACCTCTACCGCCGACACATTTTCACTCATTGGCCATTCCTTGGACCCTTGGTCATTTGTAATTGGGCATTCCAACATCCGCGTCCATCTGTGTTCATCTGCGGTTCTCCTATTCCGAATTTTTTTGCGCTTTTTGTGCCTTTTCGTGGCTACTTCGTTTTCCGTCTTTCGTGGTTCAAAGCAGCCTGAGCTCCTTCTCAATCCTCCGCAACGTCTCCGGCCTGATCCCACCCTCGCCCCGACTCAACTCCTGCTCCAACGTCTCCCGCTGCTTCTCCACCTTCGCCTTGAACTTCTCCAGTTCCAGCGACCTCCGATTCACCAGCACAAAGGCCTTCAACAACTCCATGTAAGTCTTTGGATCTCCTTCTTCCAACTCCGCGCGCAACCGCGCCAGATCAAACCGCGACAACATCCCGAACAACTGCGTCCCCAGAATCTTAATCCCCGCCTCCTGCACCGGACACTCCGGATGCTGCGCCATCACCGACTGCGCAAACTCCGCATCCACCTTCATTCCCGCCAGACGCCGCTGCTCCTCCTTCCAATCCTCAAAGCCACCCAGGAACCACGCCGACACATTCCGCTCCGAAATGTCCGGGTACCCCACCCCCGCCAAATGCTCCACAATCTTGGGATACGTCGTCCCATCCTCCA
>NZ_ABOX02000068.1 GCF_000172555.1 Pedosphaera parvula Ellin514 | reverse complement strand
GCGCTTCATCTTGAAAGCGATTTTCTTTTCACCGCGAATGTGTTCCACGACATCGGCAACTACGCTGGCGGAAGCTACTGTGGGCGCGCCCACGGTTACCTTGCCCTCATTGTTAACCAAAAGAACCCGGTCGAAAGTAAAAGATTTCCCGGCTTCAACGTCCAGGTGTTCAATTTCCACCGTATCGCCTGCGGCGACACGATACTGTTTACTGCCAGTTTCCAATACAGCGTACATAAATTAGTTCCCCTCAAAAGGGAGGGATAAGTAAACAAAGATTCGAAGCGGTGTCAACTTCTCATTTTCGCCAACTCTCAATCAGCTTCAACTATACTAAATTGAAGCCGTTTGCGCCACCCAGAAAAAGACGATCTTTGGAATAAAACAGGGTGCTTTTCGATATGCTCAGTTTGACTGGCTTTCGGGGAGCAATAAATAACAGATTATGGTGGGCTTTAAAATTCTGTAAGTGGTTTATGAAAAGCTACTAAGTGTTTGGGATGGCCACCAGGCGGACGGGTATCAATTATTCGAAACAGAACAGGAGTGGTCATCATTTTTCTAGATAATCAGGTCCAACTGGAATTAGGATTGGACCATGCGGCATCTAAAGGCTTGTGCGAGAGATATTTTTTGGAAATTTCTTTTTTTGCCTTTCCTATTTCTGGCTGTCGGTTGCCACAGTTTCGACCATGAATGGCAGGAAGCGGTGAAGCAACCCGAACCAGTCAGGGATATTCAGGGAGCATGGCAGGGCACGTGGAAAAGTGAGTCCACCGGGCACACTGATAAACTGCGTTGCCTTATCAGCAAAGAGGGAGAGGGAAAGTATAACGCCCGTTTTAAGGCCAATTATCACAGTGTAATGAGCTTCAGTATCAATATTCCCCTCAGCGTGCAGCAGGTGGGTGGGGAATACCAGTTTACCGGTGACGCCGATCTCGGTTGGTTGGCGGGAGGGAATTACCATTATGAGGGGCACGCTATTGGCAGTAACTATTTTTCAAGTTATGCGTCAAAATATGATCATGGCACTTTCCAGATGGAAAGGCCGTAATACGTCTTAGGCATATGAGAAAAACAGCTTTGGTGGCTCTCTTTTCAATTTTATTTACAGCAACGGGAGCTTGGGCGGGTGAGTCGACATCTGCATTTCCAAGTCCGGAAATCCCTGAATTCACTTCCTGCAAACAGTTGGTGCTAGTCATTACCAAAAACTGGCAGGCGGTGCCGGGTGCAGTCTGGCGGTTTGAGCGGGCCGATGAACATTCGCCCTGGAAGAAAGTGGGTGGCAAGATTCCTGTGGTGGTTGGACGCAACGGCCTGGCGTGGGGCAAAGGGCTGAATCCGCCAGTGGATTTGCCGGGGCCGCATAAAAAAGAGGGGGATGGAAAAAGTCCGGCGGGAATGTTTCGGCTGAGTTCTGCATTTGGGTTGGCTGAGCCGAACGAGGCAAAAAATGTAAAACTTCCCTACCAACCGCTCTCCGACTTGATCGAATGCGTGGATGATGTGCAATCGATTCATTACAACTCCATTGTGGACCGGAGCAAGGTGGACAAGGTGGATTGGAACAGTTCGGAAAAAATGCGTGAGGTGGGGGAGCAATACCGTTGGGGCGTGGTGGTGGATCATAATGTGAATCCACGGGTGGCGGCGGGTGGTTCCTGCATTTTCATGCACATTTGGAAAGATGCGAAAACCGGTACCAGCGGGTGTACTGCCATGAGTCGCGAGAATATGGAGAAACTGTTGCCCTGGTTGAATCCTGCCGATCATCCCGTGCTTGTGCAATTGCCGGAAAGTGAATACAACAAGCTTCACAAAGATTGGCAGTTGCCCAAACCATGAAAAAATATTTTGTGCCAGCCTCCTGTTTGAGCCTTGTGTTCAGCCTGTTTGTGTTTCGTTCCTTTGCGCAGGAAACCAACCGGCTGCCCGAGACTTTGGAATCGCTGCAGAAACGCATCGCCAAGTTGGTCACGAAGCCGCAATACGATGCCGGTTTGTTTGGAGTAAAAATTGTTTCGCTCGACACCGGCAAAACCATCTACGAGCACGACGCGAATAAATTGTGCAGCCCGGCCTCGAACTCCAAGCTCTACACCATGGCCATGGCCCTGGATCGTCTTGGCCCGGATTATCGCATCAAAACGTCGTTGTATGCGAAGGGAAAGCCTGATGAAAACGGTGTGTTGAAGGGGGATCTCGTGATTTATGGCCGTGGCGACCCGACCATCAATCTCAAACTGCATGGCAACAGCATGGACATGGCCCTGCAGCCTTTCGTGGATGTTTTAACGAATGCCGGAGTGAAGCAGATTTCGGGGGATTTAATTGGTGACGACAGTTATTTCAAACAGCCTCCGTATGGATCCGGGTGGTCTTGCGATGATTTAGAAAATTATTATGGTGCGGAAATCTCCGCCCTGACAATCAATGACAATGAACTGATTCTCAAGGTGAAACCGGCAACGCAGGAGGGTGCGCCTTGCGAGTTGACCCTGGTTCCGTCAACGGGCTATCTCCAGTTAATCAACCGGACCAAAACGGTTGCCAGAGGCCAGCATCGCAATATCAATCTTTACCGGCCACTGGGTGAGAACGTGGTCTATGTGGAAGGTGAAATGGCAGTGGATGATGCCGGATCCAATGAGGACGCGACGTTCCATAATCCTGCGGGAATGTTTGTCACCCTGTTGAACGAAACTCTCGCCAAGCGCGGAATCAAGATCACTGGAAGCGTGCGGACGGTGAACTGGAAAGATCGCGAAGTGCAGCCATTCAAAAGCGAAGAATGGGTTGAGCTTGGTGCGGTGTCATCCCTCCCGATGCACGATATTATCCGGGAAGTGCAGAAGCCTTCACAAAATCTTTATACCGACCTGATGCTGTTGCATGTGGGCACCAAAACAGCCAAACCCGGCGCAGCCATGGAAGGGACGACAACGGAAGAACTCGGTATCAAGGCGTTGCGGACTTTCCTGAGTGAAATTGGCATCAAGCGAAATGAAACGATTTTTGATGAAGGGTCAGGACTTTCCCGTGACAACGTGACCACGCCCGCTGCCACTGTGAAACTGTTGCAGCATATGGGGCATCATAAGTGCTCAGACGTTTATATCACTGCGCTGCCAATTGCAGGCGTCGATGGAACATTGAGAAAGCGCATGAAAGGAACTGCGGGCGAAAATAATGTCCATGCCAAAACCGGAACCCTTCGTTGGGCAAATTCCCTTTCAGGTTACGTGACGACCGCGTCCGGTGAGCGCCTGGTTTTTTCGATGATGCTCAATCGATATTATAATACCGACCCGAACTTATCCAAGACGGCTGACATGGATGCGATTGCGGTCATGCTCGCTGGTTTTACTGGGAAGGCTAATGACTGAGGCTTTGCATTCCTGAACTTTTTGCAATGATAACTCTTTTTTGAAAAAAAGCAAATAGGGTGCGTACCCTGAGCTTTTTTCGGGAATTTGCGTTTTGCTTCTCTCGTAGTTTTCTATAGAATTGCTGCATGTCCGAGATCGTAAATTTTTTAAATCGTGGCGCCGCAGCAATAACGCCAGCAATTACGGAACGCGTGGCCAAACATTTGCCGCAGTGGAAACTGGAGTTTACCCAGATACACGCACCGTTATTTCCTCATTTGGTGGACCAGCTTGAATTTCTGGCGGACGCCGTGGAAGATACTGCGGAAGGCGCCTATAAAGACCTGCCTTATTATGCCCTCGCTCAAGCAACTTTTGCGCTGATTTATGCCCATAAGAAAGTCGGCATTATTCCGGACTCTGTGCTCAACCTTGGGCGGGCGGATGACTCCAGCATTGTGCGGGCGGCGTTAATTCAGAACGAGAAAGCGTTTGCCTTATATGCGGCCACCCAAAACATGGAGTGGTCCCTCGTCACCAGCCATCCGTAAATAGCGGTTGGCTGCTGTTCCTCAAGGCGCGCTGCTGGGAGATGTGGTTGCAGAGGTCTGGTTTTGTCCTGCTTTGCAAGGACCTCCGCTTTGTGGGAAAAGGTAGAGGGCTCCGAGCAGCAACACAATTGAGCGGGCGAAAGCAAAGCCAACGGATTCAAATGTTTTGGCGAAGCTGCTACTGCCCAAATTGAAACAGCCACAGGAGATGTCCAAACCACGAGCCCAGGCCTGACCGGTCGCCAGCAGGAAAACGGTGAAAAGAATGAGGGTCCAGGCAAGCGCCGGCCGCAGCGAGAATCCGACGATCAGGTGCAAGCCACAAAAAAGTTCAAGCCAGGGCAGCACTATCGCAGCCATTTGGAGCGCAAAGTTTGGCAAAGGGAGTTGATAGGCCAGAAGGCTGAGGTAAAAGTTGTGGAGGTTGCCGAGCTTGGAAAAGGCAGCCCATAAGAGGATTAATCCAAACAGCCAGCGAAGTGCCAGTTGGAAATAGCATTTGGATTTCATTTCGACTGCGCTGTTCCGGCGCTGGCTTCAGCGCGCTGATATTCCTCAAAACCGCCGGGCATGATTTTGACGTTGGAGAAGTCAAAGTTGTTGATCAGGCCCGCTGCCACCAACCAGGAGAGCGGGCAATGCTGGCCGCCGCAGTACGCCACGATCAATTCTGATTTGTTGGTGTGTTCCTCGGAGAAGTTGGACATGTCGAAATTATTTCCCGAAGGAATGCAGATGGCGTCAGGTATGTGGCCGGCATTGAAGGCGATGCGGCCGCGAGCGTCGATGATTGTGAGCTTTTGCTGGGCAGCCAAGAGCGATCTTACTTCCTTCCAGGTAATGGCCGGGATCGGATATTTGGGTGTTGGCATCGGTCCGGCACCTTCCGGCATGGCGACGTAATTCGTGGTTTTTGCAGGAGGCGTGTTCGTGGCTTGTGCCATGGGCACCGGTGGCTGGCTGACTGGTTGAGTCTTTTCTACAGTTTGTCCGAAGCGGACACCGAGAGGTGTCGTGCGATTGTAGGTGAAGCCTGCCAGGATGGAGGCTGCAAGTATCAGGAGCATCGGCGCCAACATTCCCAGTTTTGAATTTGAATTGGATAAGGCCATTCGTCTCAAGTATGCCAGTGATTGTATGCCAATCGATGAGGTTTGCAATCCTGCTCTAATTGTTGATGGCACCTGTTTTTGTCCATCCATCCGGTTCAAACCGAAATTGTTCCTGCCAATTGGAAATTTCTTAGGTTTTCAGTAGTGATTGCCAAAGTGCGTTCGTTCCCAAATACTTGGCGCATCAGCCGATGTTTATGAAAAAATTTATTGCGTTTTCAGTGGCGGTAATGCTCGCTGCCTTCCTCCCCGGATGCGTTACGCACAACAAGGATTTAGTGGGCGACGGTCCTCGCAAGTCACCACACAAAGCAACCATTAATCAAAACATGGTGTTGGAGATTGACGGGGTGAAGATTTTTCACGTTGGCTTTGACGTCGCTCCCCTGCCCGAAGCCCTGGCTCCGAATGGAAAGAATGGAATTGAAGAATTGCACGATGCCGGAGCCAATTTTCTTCAAACAGGGATGGGCGGCGCACCTTGGACTGAACAGAGTATTGAACGGGAACAGAGGTGGCAGGACGTAGCGGCGAAATACGGGATGCACTGTTGGGTTCGTTTGAGGGAGTTGGGCAGCCAGGAGCCAGGGCATCCAGAAAAAGAAGCAATGCTCAAGAGGGTGGTAAGTCGATTCAAAGACCATCCAGGAATGGGAGTGTGGAACAGCGTCGATGAACCGGAGTGGGGTAAACATCCAGTGGGACCTTTGGTGCGTGGTTATCAAATGATCCATGAACTCGACCTCAATCATCCGGTTTCGATTAACCAGGCACCGCGCGGTGCCGTCGAGTCTTTGCGCGCTTACAACGTCACCTGTGATATTACGGGCGCGGATATTTACCCGGTCAGTTACCCGCCCGGCACACACTCGCTTTTGCCCAACAAAGAGATCAGCATGGTGGGTGATTACACGAAGACCATGATGGAGGTGGCAGAGGGGAAGAAACCAGTCTGGATGTATTTGCAGATTGCGTGGAGCGGGGTGGTCAAGCCGGGCAAGACCTTACGCTTTCCGACATTTCCCGAGGAGCGGTTCATGACATACCAGGCGATTATCAATGGCGCACGGGGCATCATCTATTTTGGGGGAAATGTGTCGAAGGCGTGGAACGTCGAGGACACGACCTATGGCTGGAACTGGCATTTTTGGAATGAGGTGTTGAAGCGGGTGGTGGAGGAGATTGGAGAGAAGAGTCCGCTTTACCCGGCGCTGGCGGCTGGCAATTCGAAACTGCCGGTGAAAGTCACAGGCGCAAACAACGTGGAGTATTGCGTTCGTGAAACGGGCGAGGATATTTATATCCTGGCCTGCAAGCGCGAAGGCGATACCGTAAAAGTGGAGTTCAGCGGGATGCCTCCTGTCGGCGGCGAAGGAGAGGTAATGTTCGAATCCTCCAGAAAGGTGCTGCTAAAGGATGGGAAATTCACCGACTGGTTTGCTCCGTTTGAAGTGCATGTGTATCACTTCAAACGCTGAGCGGAACTGAAGCTAGCGCCGGGTCCATTTAGGTCCGTACGAAGGCGCCAGATTTTTGTTGGCGAGGCAACTGGTTTCCAGGTAGGTGCGGAACTCGTGGCGCTGATTCACCACCAGGTCGTGTTCAAGATCGGTGAAGACAAAAATGAGGTCATTTTTTTTGAGGTCTGGAGGGGTGATTGCAGATTCATTTTTGAAAACGAACGAAATATTTTTCTTCTTTAAATCTGCCATCAGCGTCTCGTTTTCCTGTTTTGTGCCGCCGTGTTCCGTGAAAAGGTTGATCATCTTTCCATGTTGCTGGTTGTGCCAGTCCATGAACTTTTCGGTGCGTGCATAGAGAGCATCGAACAGCCAAACTTCCTTTACATGGTCCGATAAGCCGCCGACGGTCACGATGGAGGAGATCACCTGATAACCGCCACTGTGGCCGGAAAGGATGATCCTGCCCAGAGGTTGGGAGTTGATGACCTTCCCTTTGCGAAGAGTGCTCATGACATCATCCATGAAGCGATTGAAGCCGCCCTCGTCTTCCAATTTGCCATCGAAGGAATCCGGCGCATCGTAAGGACCTTGAGGGACAACGAGAATGGCGTTGCGACCGCTTTCGGAAAATTGTTTGATGAGTTCGTATTTCGTCAAGACGCGCTCCACGTAATTGTTCCAGCCGTGGAAATGAACGACGAAATCCACCTTGTCACCCGCGCGAAACCCTTTGGGAACAAAAAGGGCGACGCTGCTGTCCTGATAATGCTTCTCAGCAGGATAAACGATGTTGTTACGCGTGCGACCTTGGGCGCGCTCTGGATGGGGAAAAGGCGCAGAAGGCAGCTTGACGCAAATCAGCCTGCCGTATTCGGCATAAGTCTCCGGCGCGGTCTCACTGTGGAGATTGCAGGAAAGGAAGGCGGCGGCCAGAAGCAGAATCAGTTTTTTCATGCGATTGCTGCATAGCATGAAGGATTCTTAAGAAATGTGAAGGAATTTGAAGGCCGAATTCGCAGCACCGGATACGGTGGGGAGACTCGTATTTGGCCTGCGATGTTTGATGCAGACTGCCTTGTTCCCTCTCCACATCACCCATGAGGGACAAGGGAGGAGATGGCCGGCCTATCCTGTGATCTCAATCTTCTTCGGTTTGGCTTTCTCCGATTTGGGAAGATGAAGCTTCAAAACTCCCTGTTCCAGTTTGGCGTTGATTTTGGAGGTGTCGACATCCGGGCTCAATTCAAAAACGCGGCGGTAATCTGCCTGAGTTGACTCAGAATAACAGAGCTCGCCTTGGGCGGTTTCCGGTTTACGCCGGCCAATAACGGTCAACAGATTGTTTTCCGCGGTGATTTCCAGGCCTGATTTGTCGACACCTGGCATCTCAACCTCTATCAAGTATTCGCCATTCATGGCAGCAATGTTGACGGGAGGCGTGACAAAGTTTTGTTCCTCCGGCCTTTCCATCCGGACCGATCGATTTTTAGTTTCAGTAAGATTGCTCATAAATATGATCCTTTCCATTGTCTGATGGAGATTGGCCATCAGGCCGGGTCTTTAAGATGATTTGACGTTGATTTGTTTGGCTTTTGCCTCTTCCGATTTGGGAAGTTCGATGGTGAGCACGCCGTCTTTGTAGTTGGCATTAATTTTTTCGGCATTCACCGCCGAAGGCAGAGTGATGCTCCGTTGGAATCGGCCAAAGAACCGCTCAGCGCGATAGTTATCCCCTTCCTTGTGTTCCTGCTCCTCCTTGCGCTCTCCCGATATAGTCAAGGCTCTGCCCTCCAAAGAAACATTGATGTCCTCCTTCTTCATGCCCGGTAATTCCGCGTTAACCGTAATTTTTTCCTTATCCTCGTAAATGTCTATGTTGGGTTCCCAGCCCTCAAAGAAGCTGGTGCTGGGTGCGATGAGCGAGAATGGATCTTCAAAAAGGCGATAGATTTCATTGCGTATCCGGCTCAATTCACTGGATGGAGCCGGAACTCCAGTATTACTTTGCTGACGTTTTGCCAATTTCATATGGACGACCTTTCAATTTGAATGTTTTTGAGTGTTTAACAGCACGGCAATTGGTTGTTTCTGAACCATTTGGGACAGCTCGCGAAATGGCTATTTTGTTCCGCTTTTAAGGAAACCTTTCCAATAAAATTTAATCCTTTTCAGTTGGGCTTTCCACTGCTCCCACGGTTAAGTTTGGGGCAACAATTTCAGGGGTGCAGGTAGTAATTCACATACTGCTTCGTTCCGCGATAACCCAGTTTAGGCAATAGGCCAGGAATGCATCAGGAGGGGTGCGCGGGAATTTTTTGTATGGCGCAGGATTTTACTTTTCAATCTTCCCGACCAGTGATTTAGTTGACCGATACTCACCTTCGTTCTTTTGCGCACGGCGTGACGGCGACCTTTTGAGGTGCCTCTTTCATTCAAACACATGCCGCCTCGCAAGCCGTTTTTATCGTTCGCGTCCGTATCACTGCTGTTTCACCTAAAGTTGTTGCGGTAAACCAAATCAAAATCAAAAGGCCTTAACCCATTAAAAATGTAAGACTATGAAAACCAAGCCCTCACCGAGAAACGAATCAATCCCTCGTTCCCACGCTTCAACCCTCCCACGCCTGGCGATAACCGCCGCCGCACTGGCGCTAGCCCTTGGTTCCACGCACGCACTGGCGCAACGCGTGATGGGCATCGATGTGTCCTCCTATCAGGGCACACCCAACTGGTCCAGTGTTCGAAGTTCAGGTATTACTTTTGCCTGGGCCAAAGCCACCGAGGGCACCACCATCACCGACGGGGATTTCACCTACAACGAAAATAACGGCAAAGCCGCCGGCGTTTACATGGGCGCTTATCATTTCGCCCACCCAAATTCGGCCAGCCCCAGCTCAGAGGCGGGCCACTTCTGGGCTGTGGCGGGGGGTTACATCCAGCGTGACGGCAAGTCCCTCATGCCGACACTGGATTTTGAAGTTTTTAGTGGCGTGGTCGGTGCCAGCAGCTACTCGGACTGGGCCAACAAGTGGTGCAACATCATCGTGTCCGATGCCGGCGCGGCTGGAGCCTCGGT
This sequence comes from Pedosphaera parvula Ellin514, assembly GCF_000172555.1. NCBI lineage: Bacteria > Pseudomonadati > Verrucomicrobiota > Pedosphaerae > Pedosphaerales > Pedosphaeraceae > Pedosphaera > Pedosphaera parvula. The sequence goes on along the minus strand of NZ_ABOX02000068.1, from coordinate 16,497 downwards.
CAGGCCTGTAATCTATACCAGCTCCTGTAGTGCCGGCAATTTTGATGGTAGCGTGGCGCAGTGGATTCCCTGGATTGCCAATTACAACGGCCAAAATCCGCAGACTGGCACCCCTTGGAGCGTGTGCGGTGGTTATGATGTTTGGGGCGCGGGGGTATGGGATGCGTGGCAATACAGCTCCAGCGGCTCCGTTCCGGGCATCGCGGGCGCGGTGGATCTGGACGTATTTAATGGGAGTCTGTCCAGTCTGACTTCGACGCTGCTCATTGCGGGCCCTCCATCCGGCGGTCAGGCCTTTGGTGACTTCAGTGGGGATGGGCGAACCGATTACGTTATCTTCAGGCCCTCCACGGCTACCTGGTATATCAGGACAAGTGACACCGGCGCGGTCTCTGCCTGGCCGTTTGGTAATGTGGGAGATATTCCGCTGATTGGAAACTGGACCACCGCGACTCGGGGAAACTTTGCCTTGTTCCGACCTTCCACCGCAATGTGGTATGTGCGGCAACTGGACGGGACCATCAATTCCTTCCAATGGGGTCAAACGGGCGATATTCCTCTCATTGGGGCCTGGTCAGGCCAGATGCGGGATCAAGTCTGCTTTCGTCCCTCGAACGGCACCTGGTATATCCGGTATGGCGATACGGGCCTGACTACCACTGTATCAGCGTGGGGTCAAACGGGCGATATTCCTCTCGTGGGCAACTGGGGTGGAGCTGGAATGATGGATCAAACCCTATTTCGTCCTTCCAGCGGCACCTGGTATGTGCGCATTGGCGGCGGACCGAATGGTGGCCAAACTTACAGCTTCCCTTGGGGGCAAAGTGGCGACATCCCACTCATTGGGGCTTGGTCGGGACAAATGCGGGACTCCGCCATGTTTCGTCCGTCCAACGGGACTTGGTATATCCGATTTGGTGACACCGGAAACACCACTTCGTTCGTCTTCGGACAAAATGGCGATCAGCCGATGGTGGGTAACATTTTTGGAAACGGCATGATCGATCAAATCGTGTTCCGCTCCTCCAACAATACCTGGTATGTGCGGGACGGCCATACCGGCCAGGTGTATAACTTTGGGTTCGGAAGTCCCGGCGACCAACTTGTGCACGAATAAAATTGGTTGTGTCTTCCCGCGCAAATTCTCAGGTTGGAGATGGATGAAGTTTGCTCGGGTTCTTCGATTTTGCTCCGGCGACCAGGTCTGGCCGCCGGAGTTTACTTTTTGGGGTCTCGCTCGCGGGTAGAATTTATTTAATTTAGTTTTTTTCTCTCTGCACATGCCGCGTGGCTGGATTGTTGAAAGCTCAACAATTGAGTGTAAGCCAGCCGGTTGGGAGACCATCTGTGATGGATGGCGGTTGTAATTTGCTTGAAAGTGCCTATGGATGGTGGAAAGCGGCTGGATGATTCGCAGACTACACGATCACAAAGTCTTTCGGATGGTGGAGAAACTTCCAGACGCGCAAGGCTTCGGTGACTCCCCAAGCCTGGGCATCGCAGCCCCGCTGAATGTGCGGCGCATCACCATCCACGATTTCCGGTATTTGGCCGATGCAACCTTCCATGATCAGGCGGTCCATGCTGCCGAGGTAAGCCTTGGCGACGGCGAGGGCTTCAGGTGAGTTGTTCCAGGCGCGGGCGAGGGCTTCGCAAAAGATTGGAAATGTCCAGGTCCAGGCAGTGCCGTTGTGATAAGCCGCTTTGCGGCGGGTATCCTCGTCCCCTTCATAATGACCATAATAGGGTTCGTTGGGGTTGTTGAGCAACTGGCCGTTGCAGCCATGGATGGGCAGGGGTGGAGCGACCGGCATTGGCGCCAGCGTTCGCAAAGCCCCTGGAACCACCAGATGATGGAGAGCAGCGTCGACACAGCGTCTGGCGGGTTCGCCCGTAACCAGCCCCAGGCTAATGGCGAGGAGGCAGTTGCTGCGAAGCGCATTATCCACGAGCGCATCACTGGCTGGGATATTTTTTCCAGCGACAAGCAAATCAGCAAAGTAGCCGCGGTCTTCCAGCCAAAAATATTTTTGGAATGAGATGCGGGCCTGTTCGGCCAGTTCCCGCCAGCGTTTGCGTTCCGCCGGGCCATCCGTGTGCTTGAGCAGGCTGAGGAGGCGAATCCAGAGGACTTGAATTTCAACAGGGTAACCTTCGCGCGGTGTGCCGGCGGGGTAGTTAGTGTCCATCCAGGTGAAGTGACTGGGACTCCAAATCAGGCTGGAATAAGGGTCCATGCGGATACCGTTCGGTGTGCCGGCGACATAGCCCATGGCAATGTCAGTCAGAACATCGTGGATGGTGTTATCTTCCTGATCGACTTTGAGGGCGTAAAGGCCATCGCCAAGGATTTCAGCAGCTTCGGCACACACCACACCATACCAAAGGGGAGCATCCGAGGTGTCACGGTTCGAAGCGTCATTACCGTGGATGGTGTTGGGAAGAGTGCCGTTGTTAACGAAGCGTCCGAAAGTGATGAGCAAATGTTTTACTTCATCCACCATGCCAGCGGCCAGAAGACCACGAGCGCAGATAAGGGAATCACGGCCCCAGTCAAGAAACCAGGGATAGCCAGCAATGATCGTAAAGCTGTCGTCGCGGCGCACCACAAATTGGCGTGCGGCCCGCACCAGTTGGCGGCCAAAAAGGTCATTTTCGGGAAAGATTTTGGGCGTGGCGGCAGATTTGATGCGCTTCCTGGTGGTGCCTATAACCTTCGTGTTGCTTACTTGCTCAGCGTCGGGATTGACGTTGTCCGCAGTTACCACCATGGCCACGCTATTGCCGTGGGCAAGCGGAAGTTCAAACCAGCCTGGACTGAAGGCATCGCCGCTGCCCACCTGTCCACGGCTTTGCTCCACCGGATGAGGGATGTTTTCACTCCATTCCGGTTGATGATGGTAGGTGCCGTGATCGGCGAAGACGCGCAGTTGGCGATCAATGGTGGGCGTAAAAGCGAAACCGATTTGCTCCACTGTCGGACGGGTATTTGAAGAGAAATGATAGTCCGCGCCGTCATTCCGTTTGGTTTCAGAATGGAAATTGCGATCCTCGATGTCCAGACGCACAGTCAAACGCACATCACAATTGTCCGGCAGGTGTTTGCCTTTGGAGAGATTCAGCGTGGGACGGTCAAAATGGAGCACGGTTGTATTGCAACCTTGAATCATATTGGCCGTGAGCTGGATTTCAACGGTTCGACCATCGCCAGCATTGGCCAGGAAGTGCCAGACAGCAGGAGGGCCGGGTTCAAACGAGAGGAGATTGCCCAGGTTGAGCGGGCTGATGAAACCATCGGCAACGACCCAGACGCGCAGGCGTTTGGCAAAAATGTGACGATCCACCGGTACGCGTGGATGCAGGTTGGCGCCCAGCACGCAATCGTATTTGGATTTTACGGCGCCAAGATCGACGCACATGCGGGCCATGCCGCCGATGCCGTTGGTCAACAGAACCAACGGCTGCTCCAGCGATTGATGCGCCCGCGCTTCGCTTTTAACTTCCCGGGCTGTAGTGGCGACTTCGCGGAGTTCCGGGAGATTCGAAATGGTAAGTGGTCGTGTGCTGTTGGAATCAAGACTGGGTTCTGCTGCCAGGTAACGGACCGCGGCCTCGAGTTGACGGTCTTCCAGGGCGTAGCGTTCCAGAGTAAGCCGGGCGTCGCCAGTGAATGCGATCGGCGGGAAGCAGGCAATATGACCAGCGCGAACAGGAATGGATTGCAGATGCCTGGTTTCATTGGTGCCGTGAAGATGTAAAGCAACACGGAATGGAATGGTGTCCTGCACCAGCAGCCAATGGCCTGGCGGGATTGGCAGAATCCTCTTTTTATCAATAACCCTCCAGACTACGACTGGAGGAAAACGTGCTTCCACCTTTGCCCCGGAAGTGAGCAACGCATCGAGATTTTTTTGAAGTTGCCTGCCGTCGGAAGTGGATATTGCGGCAAGGAATGTGGACGGATTTTGATCCACAAGCCGGGCGAGGTCAGGCCAGGGAATGGCAGGAATTTGTTGGACGGGAACCATGCGGCCCATCGCGGTTAGTGCCCAGGCGGCTTGCGCGCGTGCCTGTCGGTAATCTTCACCACTCAAGCCCTGCGGTTTGGGATGCGGTGAAAGGCAATGACAGCCTCCCGGACCGATGGTGAACTCAAGTTTTCCGTCTTTGTGCCTGGTTTGAGGCAGCGGGCCATCGACCAGTTCAAAACGCAGTTCGCCAATCTGATGGACAGTTTGAGCGTCGACCGCCACGGATTGCGGTTGGTCGGGGTCTGTGTTGAGCAGGATAAGGACGGAATCCCGGCCTTCCTCGGAGTCACGGCGAAGCACGTAGACCGGGGAATCCACCGGACTCAAGCGGGTGAGCTTGGCACCGTCAAAGAAACACGGGTGGTTGAGCAGCGTGGAATTCAGTTTCGCCAATTCCGGGATGATATTATCGGAGCTGCCCCAGGCCATGCCACGATTGGAATGGACATTGATTTTTTCCGGGGCGAGCCATTCCACGCCGCAGGTAAAGCCAAAGCCGCCACTCATGCTGGTGAGCGCGCAAAGTTGATTGCGCAGCAGGGACCAGGTGCGTCCGCGTTTGGCGAGGCGCTCATTATCGTGGGTTTCGCTGTAGTGGACGAGCAGGCCAATCCGTTCGCTTTGCTTGAAGCTGTGGTCCAAGTACGCGGCAATCTGCAGGGGGGAATAATTTTGGAAAAGTTCGGAATAGGCCCACTGCATGCCACCTTCGGCTAGCAATTGATCCGTGAGTTCCCAGGCACCCCCCAGGCCTTCGAGGAGGAACACGGTTTCCGGAAACTGCTGGCGCACGCGGGCGGTGATATATTGCCAGGCGGGCAGGGGGACTTTGTACCCGGCATCGCAGCGAAAGCCATCCACGCCGCGACGACACCAGATCAGAAGCGATTCGGCAATCGAATCCCACAAAGCGACATGGCTATGTTCCAACTCCACCAGGTCCTCCCAGATTGTGCCCCAAGCTCCGGGGCTGACGAATGAGCCCTTTTCGTTGCGGAGGAACCATTCAGGATTCTCTTCCTGCAATCGCGAGCCCCAACCCGTGTGGTTGATAACAATATCCAGAAAAACGCGAGCCCCTTTCAGATGGGTGGCATAGGCGAGTTCACAGAATTGGTCGATGCCGGTGGTGCGTTGATCAAATTCAACGAGAGCAGGGTCGATGGCTGTCAGGTCAAGCGCGGCATAGGGACTGCCGAACCGTCCAAAACGAGCGAAAGTGGTGGGCGTTGGATTGACCGGCAACAGGTGGAGAATGCGGCAGCCCAAGGTGTCTATAATGTGAGGCAACTGGTGGATGAGATCGCGGAATTTTCCCGAAGGTGGAATAACGGCATAGCCTTTGTTATCCAGCTCCTTAAGTTGTTCATCCAATTTCGGGTTTGCGGTATGGATGGCCGTCTTGTTTTCACCAAACATACGGGTGAAAGCACAATAAATGGTATTGCCCGAGCGGCAGGCATCAGGATGAACCGAGATGCCAATGTCTGGCCCTTCCGGCCAGAGCTGCCATCCCTTGGGATCGATCAAATAAGCCTTGGCTTTAAAATAGCCAATTTCAGTCAGAGGAAGTTCCAGACTCCAACCCAGACCGTCCGGGTTCATGGGAATGTCATGCCAGGAAGCGGCAGCAGGCGGCAATTTTCTGGTATGGGCCTGAATGATTTCTTTACACACCAGTTCGGCGCGTCCCAGATTTGTCCGCAATCGGGCCTGCCACCCCTTTGGAATCGGTTTTGCGGCAAAATCTGCCAGAGTAAAGCGAATGCGGTCGCCTACGAAGCGTTGGAGTCGCTCGCCGGGAGCTGGCAGCATGGTGGGAATCAAATTTTGCATCGTTTATTTGGCATTCCAGTGCAATTCCGCGAGTAACATCTTCACTTTAGGTCCATAATGCAATTCCACACTGAATTGCTGGATTCCGCAGAGTCAAGCATGTTCTCACTTTGGCCGGAGGAAGCCTAAATATTTCTTTGTTATAATTTGTGGCAGTGAACTTGCTGCGTTGGAACCGGTTTTATTGATGTACGGAAACCGCCGAGCCTTGTGCTGGCGAGGATATCATAGTCCAAAAAAGATAAATTAGCATGTCCGCCACGTTAACCACGAGCGAAGAGGCCCAGCTGGCGCAGACGATTGAGATGTTTGAAGTCATCACTCAATCGCAGTCGCAGGATTACCAATCATTGGAAATCCTGAAGGAAGCGTATCTCAAGCTGGGAAGGGAAAAGGATGTCATCAACACATCCAAACGGATTGCCCAAGCCTACGTGCAACTTGGTCAGCTTTCCTCGGCCATTCTTGAGTACGAGACTGTTCTTCAGCGTTATCCGGGTGATCCCGATGTGCAGGCGGCACTCAAGGAAATTGAGATCAAGGCCAATAATTTTACCGCTCCGCCGGCCCTGTCTGATTCCGTTATCATCGACACGGCACCGGACCCGGCAGCGCGATTCAAGAAAGGCGTTGGAGGAAAAGTGGTGCCCGTTGATTTTGATGATGGGCGCCAGAGCATGCAGAAGATCTTTGTCGAGGGCAGGCTCATCTCGGCCGGCGACTTTGATTTGTGCTGGAGCACGCCGGACCTGTCTGTGCCACCGATTGGGGTTAGCGAGCCATTCATTCAGCTGTTGGGCGACAAGGGTATAATGCCATCCGAAAAAAGCCTGCGGATTCTCGTCGAAAGATCCCGTCATGCCTACGTGCCAATTGAGAAGTATGACCTGGATATGGAATTGGCGCGCAAATTTCCGGCTGAGATATGCCGGCGCTGGTGCATTCTTCCTTTCGATAAGATGAGCAAAACCATTTTTGTGGCCACAGCCAACCCTTTTAACCGTCAAGCGGCCAAGGATCTGGCGGAGGCCACCCAAAACCGGTTGCTCTGGTACCTGGCGCCCCCGGCTGAAATTGTGAAATATCTTCGTAAGGTGTTCCGTTAACTCATTTATTTAAACCATGCCCCCAGTCATCAAATCATTTGGAGAACGCATTGCTGATGCGTTGGTGGAAGATGGGCTGTTGACGTCCAAACAGGTTGAAGAACTGTTGGAGCAGCAGAAAAAGGAAGGCACCCGCCTGCTGAAATTGGTGGTGGAAAAAGCCATTGTATCCGAGCAGGACATGACCGTGTCGATGGGGCGTGTATTGAATACACCGCCCATCAATCTTAGCCGTATTAGCATTATTCCGGAAGTGGCAGACCTTTTGCCGAGGGAAGTCGCACACAATTACAAGGTGATTCCCGTTTCCCGCCTGGAAAACAAGTTGTTCCTGGCAATGGCTGACCCGCTCAACGTGTTGGCCATCGATGACGTCAAGCGTCTGACGAAGCTGGATGTGGTGCCCATGATCGCTTCCGAGAAGTCGATCATCGATAAGCTTAGCAACATTGATGCCTCGAAGAGCGGCAGCATGCAGGACATCATTGATGATGCCAAAAAGGCGGCTGAGGAGGAAAAGGATCCGGACAACATAGAGGTGTCAGGGATAGCAGTCGAGGATGTCAACCTGGATCAACTGGCGGCTTCCAGCGAAGAAGCGCCGGTGATCAAGCTGGCGAACCTCATTCTGGTGCAGGCAATCAAGGACCGCGCGAGCGACATCCATATTGAACCGTTTGAAAAGGTAATCCGGCTTCGTTACCGCGTTGATGGTGCGCTGCTGGACGTGACACCTCCGCCGAAACAGATGCAATTGGCGCTGGCTTCACGACTCAAGATCATGAGCAGCCTGGATATCGCCGAACGCCGACTGCCGCAGGATGGACGTATGCGGGTGAAGGTCAGCGGCAAGGATTACGACCTGCGTGTCTCCTTCCTGCCCACGGTGCACGGGGAAAAGTGCGTGCTGCGTGTGCTCGATAAATCCAATCTGTCGGCCAGTTTGGATAAGCTTGGACTGGACCCGGATACCTTCCAGCAATTCAAGGCGGCGGTGGACTCCCCGCACGGTTTGATTCTGGTCACCGGCCCGACTGGTTCCGGCAAAACCACCACGCTTTATTCAGCGCTGAACGAACTGAACAGCCCGGTCTACAACATTGTTACTGTCGAAGACCCGGTGGAGTTCCAGCTTCCGGGGATTAATCAGGTGCCGGTGAAAAAGGAAATCGGGCTGACCTTTGCCAACGCGTTACGGTCCATTCTCCGTCAAGACCCGGACATCGTGATGATCGGTGAAATTCGCGATACCGAGACAGCGGAAATTGCAGTTGAGGCAGCGCTGACCGGTCACCAGGTGTTGAGCACCATGCATTGTAATGATGCACCGGGCGCCATTGTGCGCTTGGATGACATGGGTATTGCTCCATTCTTGATTTCCTCATCGGTCGTCCTGACCTGCGCACAACGCCTGATGCGACGCATTTGTTCCCATTGCAAGGAACCGGTTACCTACAACGAAAAGATGTATCAAGACCTAAACATTGATCCTGGAATCTTCGACGGGGTGACATTGCAACGCGGGCGTGGTTGCGAACGGTGCAAGGGTTCCGGATACTCGGGACGACTGGCCATTATTGAAGCGATGACGATATCCGATGAAATTCGCAAGCTGGTCATTGCACGTGCCAATACCCGTGAGATGGGAAAAATTGCCATCGCGCAAGGGATGAGAACCCTGCGCATGGCGGCCCTGGATCGCGCGCGTGACGGCGTGTCCACCCTTGAACAGGTGATGGTGCTCACGCAGAGTCACTAACCTGACGCAGGCAGGTGGATTGAAAAATTGCCGGACACCTGATCATCCCGGATGCCTGGCAGGATTTCTGAGGGGAGTTGCAGGTGAGCTCAAATGAGCATCGAAAGGTAAAATCCGGATTCGACAATCCAGCTTTTTGAATCAAGTATTGCTCCATGCTCGAACTTGAAGATGCCGTGGAGCGCATCCTGTCCGTCCTGCCGCAGGGAGGGATCGAAACTGTGCCGCTCTCGGGAGCCAGACAACGCGTACTGGCAGAAGGTCTTTTCGCCCCCATCAACCTTCCAGTGTTCGATAATTCGGCCATGGACGGTTACGCCGTCCGTGCTGAAGATGTCCGAACGGCGAATTCGAAATCTCCGGTTGCATTGCACGTGATTGGCCGGGTTGCCGCCGGCGAAATGTTTTCCGGCGATGTTGTGCCGGGCACATGCGTTCGTCTCTTCACCGGCTCACCACTGCCGAAAGGAGCGGATGCTGTCCTCATGCAAGAGGACACAGTTGCTGACGACGCTGACAGCGGAAGGATTTTGTGCCTTGATGCGGTGAAACCCTGGGAAAATGTCCGGCTGCAAGGTGAGGACATCAAGACTGGGGTGTCGATCGGTCAAAAAGGTAATGTCATTTCTCCTCAACTGTTGGGCCTGATTGCGGCTCTCGGTGTGAATGAAGTAACGGTTGGCAGACGCCCCGTTGTCGGACTCCTCGCGACCGGGTCTGAGTTGGTTGAGCCTGGTCAACCATTGCCGCCCGGAAAAATCTACGAGAGCAATCGCCAAATGCTTGCCCCCCTGCTCGAACAAGGCGGAGCCATTCCGCGCGTGTATCCCCTGGTCGTTGATAGTTCATCTGCCACACAAGCAGCCCTTGAAAAAGCCCTGTGTGAATGTGATCTGGTGGTGACCTCAGGCGGCGTCTCGGTCGGGGAGATGGATTTCGTGAAAAGCGCCTTCGAGCAACTCGGGGGTAATCTTCAGTTTTGGAAGGTATCAATCAAGCCGGGCAGGCCGTTTGTATTCGGTCGTTGCGGGGAAAAATTTCTTTTCGGTCTGCCGGGGAACCCCGTTTCTGCGTTTGTGACTTTCCTTCTACTGGTGCGGCCAGCGCTCAGATACTGGCAAGGTGCGAGCATTACAGGATTGCGGACTCAGCAGGGAATTCTGGATGAACCGCTGTCGAACAGTGGCGATCGCCGTCACTTTGTGAGGGTAACAATCAACGGGGCCGGGCGAGTGCATTCCGCCGGAGTCCAGGCCTCGCATATGCTGGGTTCATTAGCTGAGGCAAATGGCCTCGTGGACATTCCTCCAAAAACGATATTACCTGCTGAAACGGTTGTGCCGGTAATGCAATGGGAATTGTAGGAAACGATCCCCTCTAAAAAGATCTTTTGAAGAGCGGATTTACAAAAGCCGAGGGCGGTGGCGTTTTGGGAGCGGCTTCCGGTTTTGGCAAGAAGGAAGGATCGGTCAAGCCAAGTGCTTTTGCGGTCGGATCCATTGTGGTTTGTGAATGGAACTTTGGGGAGGCAGCAACTCCCTGAAAAGGACTGAGTGTATAGTGCGGCTGTAAGGGTTGACTGTTATCAATTAGCGCAGAATTCGGGTGCTGGGCAAAGCCTGCCTGATCAGCGTATGGATTAACAATAGGAGTGCTGGGAGTGTTGGTGAGTATTTTCTCAAAGTCCTGCCGATGCTGGAGTTGAAGCTGGTCCCGCTTCGATTGGATAAAGGCAGGGCTGCCGAAAGTGGCCACACTGTTGGCGGGTTCCTGGGCAAAGGGGTTTTGGTATTCCTTGGAGAATACATTTTTCTGGGCAGAATCAGATCCTGATTGGAATCGGTCCATGCCATTGGTTCCTGAAAGTTCCCTGGCCTGGTTCATTTCGAAGTTCTCTGCTCCTGGATTGTTGGAGGGTTTCTGCTTTGGATTCAGGCTTTCATAATACTTTTCCACAGGAGAAAGCGATTTCTTTTGGAGAGTGTCAGCTCCTTCTGACTTAAGTCCCATCATGCTTTCCATGGTGGCATTCGGGGAAAGCAATTCGGAGTCAGTGAAAGCCCAGTTTCTGCGCTTCTGCAACTGTTCGAGCGTGTGTTTATCGAGATGCTGCTGTACTGGCGGCCGAAAATGCGTTAGGGCGTCATTCTGAGGCTGGAAAAAATCCGATGGTCTGAATGAATCCCTCTCTATCGGTTTTAATTTTGAGTTGCCGGACTCCAAATTACCCATGTTGGTCGTGGTCTGGGAGCCAGCGACAGGATCGGAAAACTCAATTTTTTGTCCTTTTTTATCGCCAGCAAAAGCAGCGCCGACGCCCAGCAGGCCCAGAACCGCCAAAGTCAGGGCTAACCGGCCTTTTGAATTATGTAACGAGCAGTCCATCAGCGAACCTGATCGTAGCGTGATCAGAAAAACGAGTCAAAGTTCTTATCTAAGACAGCGGCGAGTGAGGAAACGTTCATTCAGAGAGGCGGATGAATAGCGTAAGCTTCTTATGGATAGGGATGTATATCCGAAAGAATGCTTTCCATTGCCTTGCCACTTGGATGCATCTACGGTTCCGCTTCGGATTCAGTGGTCGGAGAGGAACGCCTGCTTGTATCAGCACAAATGCCACGTTTGCTGCCAGCCACGAACTCCAGCATGGTTTTGGATGCAGGACTAACGAATTCCTGTCGGACTTCCTCAATTGCAACGGACAGTTTCTTTCCACTCCTGAACAGCAAAAGGTAAAGTCGTTTTAGTTCCAAGCGCTCCAGGGCAGCAATACCCGCGCGTCGCATCCCCACTGCATTTAAACCACACATACCATTATGACCTCTGGCGATGGCAAAGGGAGGTAAATCCTTGCTGATGGCCGAGCCACCTTGCATCAGGGCCATGGTACCGATGCGGACAAACTGGTGGACCAGACAGTTGCCGGAAATGAAAGCCCGGTCGTGCACGGTCACGTGGCCGCCCAAAAGTGCTCCGTTGGCTATGATGACGTAGTTGCCAACCGAGCAGTTATGACCAACATGGCTTCCGGCCATGAGAAAATTATTTGAGCCGATGACGGTATCCTCCTGCAACTTACTGGAGCGATGCACCGTGACATGTTCGCGGAACACGTTGTTGTCGGCGATACGAACACGGGTGGGTTCCTCCTTGTACCTCAAATCCTGAGGTGCATCACCAATAACGCAGCCGGTATGGAATTGGTTGCCAGTTCCGATCGTGGTGACGCCTGTCAAATGCACATGCGGGCCGATCACGCAATTCGGGCCCACGCTTACTTGTCCGTCAATCACGGCATAGGGGCCGACCTTCACGGAAGGATCGACTTTCGCATCAGGATGAATAATGGCTGTCGGATGAATCATCACTGACAAAAGATGACCACAACGGATTGGAAATGGAAATACCAATTAAGATGCGGAAAGTTTTCAATATGGCACCGGCGGTGAGAACTACGGTTGACATGTGTAGGTGGATTTGTATATTCACTAATAAACACGGGAGGTTATGACATCCTGGCAGAAATTGCTTTTGATTGCGGCTGCTCTGATCCTTATTGTTCTCGTATTTGGCTGGAATCGGCGGTGGTTTGCCGACGAGCCCGCTTACAAAGGGAAGACGGTTACGGAATGGCTGGACAGCATGGCGTTGGTGGATGGGCGGCGAAAGATGGATCGGACCGGCGAGTCTTCATTTGAAACGGCAAAATCTTCTTTAGAAGTAACGAACGATCCTGCGTTGCGAGCCTTGGTTGTCATGGGAGCCAAGGCGGTTCCTGTGTTGGAAAAGAGACTTTCGGAGCCGCTGCAACAGGATTTGGGATTGGCACCGTGGGACAAGCTTCAATTGGAAGCTGAGAATGAGTGGCAGAAAATCAGCCAACCAAATGGCGCCCGTGCACCCGCTCCTTGGAAGCGGATTAACAGCTATCAAGATGCCCGCAACACCGCTGCGGCCTTGGGAATGCTGGCGCTGGGAACCAACAAAGGCGCTGGCGTTACACGACTCCTCGACATGCAAATACAGCGGGATCCACCGTTTCTTGCCTTTTTGATAGCCAATCGAGGACTGCCGGAAAAGCATGAAGAAATTGTTGCCGGCATCACCGAAGGCTTGCACAACACGAACGCGATGCTGCGCCTGAAAGCGGTCAAGTTGACGCGGACGTTTCGGGGAGATTTTCAGAAATGGAGGAGTACCTTGTTGGAAATGGCGCACGATCCTGAAGAAGAGTCACGAGAGGCAGCACTTTGGGCATTGGTGACGACCATTCCGAAAGATGATGAAATCATCCGTCTTGCAGAACAAACCCTGGAAAGTACCAATAATCCCCCTCACTTAAGGGCTTTTGCTGCCGCTGGACTTCAATTGGCTGGTGAGAAAGCAACCCGTGCGCTGCCTTTATTGCGGCAAGTGTTGAAGGATAACACTAATTCTTTCCTGCAAAGTGAAGCTCGCAGAGCGATGCGGAATCTGGAGAAAATTGCGAGTGGCCAGACGAACGCACCAACGAATGCTCATCAATGAAAGTAACCCGTATCGGGATTCGGCATAAACTCCTTTGCTGAGCTTTATAACATTTCTCAAAATGAATGTCGGAAACGGAGCGAGCTATTGGCCGCCTCATCGGTTGGGGGGGTGGGAGTCACTCGAGGCGGCGCGGAGTCCGGGCGCATCTTCCCTCACCCCGCCCTCTCCCATGCGCAAAGGGAGAGGGTGGCTACGTCTGGCAGCGCATGGTTGATTGGGCATTAGGGCGCGGATGGCCATCACGGGTTGTTTTCCCATCAGAGCACAACCCCTTTTTTGACATTCTTTTTGGAGTACGGTCTAAAATGCAAAAGTGTGATGCCTTGAATTGACCTTAATCTGGCAAGGGGTTTTCGTTATTACTGGCCGCCGCTTTTTCACTGAGACGTGTTAAAATGGAAGGTGCCCACGCGGATTGGCTCTCACGCCCGGTATAAGTCTTGTTGCTTCCACTGGGATCAGGTGCGGGCATGAGACGGTTGGCGAAGGACAACAGGCTGGCGCCTGCACCGGGGAAAAGTTCATTGAGCAGGATCGCCGCTTTGGTTTGCACTCCAACGGTCAATCGTGCCGAGCCGCGACGGCAGGCTTCGATGATTTTGTGGGCGGCGCGGTCGGCATCGACCGAGAGCAGTGGCAGGGAATCGCTGATGGCAAACCAGGCATATTCGCGTTGGTGGTGGCCTTTGAATTGTGCATTCGGCGGCGAGCCAGTGCGCATCAGGCCCGGACAAACGGTGGTCACAAAAATGTTGTCCCGGCGAAGTTCTGCTCGCAATCCATCTGAGAGTCCGACGAGGGCGAATTTGCTGGCGGTGTAAGGCAGCAGATGCGGAAAGGCGATTTTGCCGCCAATGGAGGAGATGTTCACGATGCGGCCGCGACGGGCGCGCTGCATGTGCGGCAACACTGCAAGCGTGGTATACAGTGGGCCGTAAAAGTGAATGGCCATCGCATTTTGAAAATCCTCCACTGTCATGTGCTCCAATGGTCCGACCTGGATAATGCCGGCGTTATTAATGAGTACATCGATGCTGCCGAAATGAGCAATGGTCCGCTGGATCGCTTCATTTACCTGGTTTTGATCGCGTAAGTCGCATGGCAGGATTAGCACGTCGGCTCCCAACTGGCTCAGTTCAGATTCTGCACGTCGGAGTTCATCTAGGTCACGGGCCAGTAAGGCGAGTTGAGCACCTTCACCAGCCAGTTGGCGGGCCATGACAAGGCCCAGCCCCCGGGCTCCTCCGGTGATGACCACGGTGCGATCATAAAAAGAAAAACGTGAGCGTATCCGCCTGGCTTCCAATGCTGCGCCGATGCCAAATCCTACCAGCAGCCCTGCAAGTGATTGAGCAGTTCTCCTATTCATAGTCCAGCCCTCCTCTCGTAATCCAACCCTTTGAGTGCTCAAAATTTCTTATCATTCCGAAAGAAATCAACGGGGGGAACTACTCAGGTGCATGCTTTATGGGGCGGTAACGTAACCGTGCGCCATCAAACATAGGAATAGGATGGCTTTCCAATGAATGGTTCATCTTCGGGATAGGCTTAATAAATAGGGGGGATTACTGAAGACTTCTGTGGTTGGAGGTAGGAATTATGCGGGCCAAGAGTAAAAACCCGGAGCATCATGATGATGCCCCGGTCGAGATGTAACTCCCTTTTCCCCACTCTCATTAATTGATTGCCGAGGTGTTTCGGCGGGCCGCCTCATCCAATCCAAAAATAAGGCCTCCGAACACTGCCAACGGAGCGATTGCCCAGAGAGTCAACACAGTCATTTGACTGACCGTTAAATCAACACGTGGCAAAAGCGCAAATGCAAAAACACAAATCCAGACCATCACCGGAAGGAAGGTTGCGAACTGCACACGAGTTCGAGCTCGTCTGTCACGAATAATCGGCAGGAAGCGATGTAGAAACAGTCCGCTAAACATCGACAACACCGTCAGCGCGACGGCTGCCAACCCGATCCATTGCTCGGTCGGATTCATGCGGCTCCAAGGTTTGGGCGCACTCAGTGCGAGCGGTGTGATATAAGCCAAACCAGAAAGCATAATGCAGAGAAGTTTTAGTTTTCGCTCCCGTGGCTCTTTCAGTGCCGTCACTTTTGCAAACTCAGCTTCAAGTGCCTTGGCCTGCCCAATCCGCCGGACAGCAGCTTCGAAAGCCTGCTCCTCGCTTGATCCTGATCGGATCTGCTGCTGCACGTCCTCGCGCAGATGACTTTCCAGTTCATCCAGCAGCGCGGGGGTTTTGATTCCAGTCGCCAGCATCTCCCGGCGCCAATCTGCGATTTTTTCGTTTAGATTAAACATATTGTTCCTTTTATTCCGCAAAACCGCCTCAAGGGCTTTCCGCCACCAAACAGCGAACTCACTTACTATCCGCGCGAGAGTGGGCATCCCTCCGAGCCTCGACTTCCAGTTTCCAGTAATGGATGATCTCCCGCTTACGAAACCAGTGTTGCGACTTGTTCCGCGCGGCGGTGTCGATTCCCCAATTCAAACCCAATCCCAGCTCCCGTCGGGAGAAACAATCCCCACAGGATGGTCACAAACAACTGGCCCATGGGGAAGTCATGATGCGGCAGGATAATTTGGAAACAGACCAGCGCCCAAAGGGTAATAAGCACTCCGCTAGAAATGTAAATGGCATTTCTGAACTGCCTGGCACGGATGACCGAAATCATTTTGTGGCTCAATCGTCCGCCCCAAACAAGCAAAGCCAGAGTGGCAGATGCGGCCAAGCCAGAGATTTGCTGGCCGGACGTTAGCTCTGAAATGCCTTGGAACTTGAAAAGAAAAAAACAGACCGCGATCAACGAATGCAAGCTCGTGGCAATCAAGATTACGATTTCTGCCAGTTTCGCGTTGCGCGCTTTCCTTGTTTCTTCAACTTTCTTGAATTCGCTTTGAACCATGCGCGCCTGCCCGATTTTCTTGACGGCAGAATTGAATGCTTCCGCTTCGCTTCGTCCCAGCTTCATCTGCTGTTCGATTTCTTCGTGCAGATGGCTTTCCAGTTCTTCCAGCGGCACGGGGCTTCTGATGCCAGCAGCCAGCATTTGATGCCGCCACTGCTTGATTGCTTTGTCCAAGTCAAACATGTTGTTCCTTCCATAGGCCGCTGAAAACCGAAGAAATCACGGTCCATTGTTCAAATTTTTCATTGAGAGCCCAATGACGGTCCTTTTCGATTGAATAGTATTTGCGCTTGCTCCCGTGCTCAATCT
>NZ_ABOX02000067.1 GCF_000172555.1 Pedosphaera parvula Ellin514 | reverse complement strand
GCTTTGCGGCAACGGTCATTCCAGCATGGCTTCCGGTCGCCTCTATGTTGATAGCCAGGAAGATTTTGACAAGTGGATGGCAACCCAGTCCAAAGGTGGCGGCGCTACCAGTTTCGAGTAAGAGGAACTTTTGCAAGAAAGGCAGCTCCGCTAAATGCCGGGCTGCCTTTCTTTTTTAATTGCCTGACGGCCTAATTTCATTGATGAACAACTCTTCGCGCAAATTTGAATTCGTGGTTTGGAGCGCCTTGATCTTGTTGATCATCGGGATTGTGGGGGCGTTCGTAATGTCCAAATTGAATTCCACGACCAGGCAATTTCCTATTATCGGACAGGTGGGGGATTTCCATTTAACCAATCAGTTGGGACAGCCGATTTCGATGACAAATCTTCACGATCACGTTTGGATCACTGATGTGATCTTTACTAGTTGTCCGGGGCCATGTGCCAAGATGACCAAGCATTTGTCTGAGATACAAAATTCCCTTACAACCAATCAGCCGATAAAGCTGATTTCTTTCACGAGCAATCCTGAGTACGACACGCCATCCGAACTAAAAAAATATGCGGAACGATTTGGAGCAGATGCGAATCGATGGTGGTTTTTGACGGGTGACAAAGGGGAAATACGGCGGTTGGCGACCAACGATCTCAAGTTTGTCGTGGTGGAGAAACAACCGGACCAACGGGAAAATCCTGATGATTTATTCATCCACAGCACCTGGTTTGTTCTCGTGGATAAGCATGGACAAGTTCGTGGATGGACGGATGAACAGGGCAGCCTGCACGCGTATTGGGACTCGGAAGACGCCGAGGCGCGGGCCAGCATACTTGCCGCCGCTCAGCGCATAGCAAAGGAAAAATAATGACAATAATGGATTTGCCAGCGGTAAACGGCTCATTGAATGCTTTGAGCGCGATGTTTTTGATGGCCGGTTATATTTGTATCAAACAAAAGAAACAGATTGCTCATCGCAACTTCATGGTGTCCGCCTTTATCACCTCAGCCGTATTCCTGATTTGCTACCTGACCTACCATTTTTACCTTGGATTTGTTTTGCACAAGGGGCCAACCAAGTTTGTGGATCCCGCGTGGTTCCGACCTATCTATTTGGGACTTCTGCTGACACATACCTTGCTGGCGGTGATAATTTTGCCGATGATTATTGTCACCATTGTGCGGGCAATGAAGAAGCAATTTGAGGCCCACCGGAGGATTGCACGCTGGACGTGGCCGCTATGGATGTACGTCTCCGTGACTGGCGTGTTAATTTATTTTCTGCTTTACCAGATTTTTCCGCAGAAATAGAACTGTAAAAACTAAGGGAGCAGTTTGCCGACCAGGGAGCTGATGGTTTTACCATCGGCGCGGCCAGCAGCTTTGACCTGAACGGCCTTGATGACGGGTCCCATGTCCTTCTTGCTGGTGGCGCCCACTTCCTGAATGGTGGCTTTTACCAATTGCTCGAGTTCTTCGGGAGAAAGTGCCTGAGGGAGGAAGGCCTCCAGAATTACGATTTCCTGCTTTTCCTTTTCGGCCAACTCCGGACGGCCGCCTTTTTCGAATTGTTCGAAGGAATCTTTGCGCTTTTTAACTTCCTTTTGCACCAAGGCAATGAAATCCGCATCCGAAAGGGAGTCGGTTTTGCGCTCGATCTGAGCATAGCCCATGGCGGACTTGAGCATGCGGAGGGCGGACAGCTTATCAGCGTCCTTGGCCAGCATCGCAGCCTTGATTTCTTGGGAGAGTCGTTCCTGTAAACTCATGATTATTCAGTAGATTTTAGATTGCGTAACTCATCCCGGACCTTGGCAGCCTTTTCGTAATCTTCGTTATTCACGGCATCCGAGAGAGCCTTTTCAAGGCGTTCCCGCTTCGAGAGTGGGCGCTTGCTGGAGACTTCCTCCAACCAGTTCTTCAGATAGTTGGTTTCGCCGCTCTGCTCCGCCATTTCGCCTCTATTTTGTTCGCGATAGAAGTCCTGGATTTGGGCCAAACCTTCCTCGATAAATTGCATGGCGGTGCTATAATCGTTGAGCTCAAGAGCCTGGGTTGCCCGGGCGCGAGTCTGGATCAGAAGCAACTGTGGCTTGAACTGGACAACGGACCAGGTCAGTTCTTCGGATTCGGCGTGCTTCTTCACGAATTCGAACACGGCGATGTTGCGCTCTGTGTCGCGAACCACGGCATCGTAGTCTTCCAGTTGCAACAAGCAGATGTAGCGATGATGATATTGCAGGGCTTCCAGTTGAAGCTTGGCGCAGTCCTCAGGCTTGAGCTTAAAACCTTCGGCATTACCTTCGTTCGAAGCCAGGTGCTTGTAGAGCTTGGTCTGGAAAAAGTCGTAAATAGTGGGGTATCCAAGCGGATGCTTTCCATCCGGACGGCCCTCGGCGTTCATCTGAAGCAAGCCGAGATCGACGCGCAATTGGATTTTTTCGGTACCATCCTTGCCGGTGAATTTTCTAACCACCACCTGGCCTGGTTGATAATCCCAGTGCTCGAGGAGGTGAGAAATATCAAAATTCATGTCGCGAATATAATGTTACGTCATATCAAGTCAACGAAAGGAGAGCTTAATCTTTATAATTGCCTCGATGGAGTCCGGGCCTGCCTGACCGGGTGCGGAGGCTTGTTTTACAGAGTGGTTTGCCGCAAGAATGATTCATGTCATCCGTTGTTCATGTAGCCATTCACTCCAGCCAATTTCCTGAGCAGGTGCGACGGGATCTGGAGGAGTCGATCCGCACACGCCGGGTTAACCACAAATTTCATTATGACAGCGTGAAGCAGACCCAGAAATGGTTGGCACTGCACCAGGCTTATTCGCCTTCGAGGACGGACGATAATTGTGCGGCTACCTACGATTTGAGCTTTGAGGGGGCAGCCAGACATATCGATCAGGCGGCGGTACATTTGATTGGATTGGGCTGCGGCGGTGGGCAAAAAGACACAAGGCTCCTGCGCTTACTCACGGAAAATGGGAAATTGGTCTCCTACACCCCTTCCGATGTGAGCAGCGCCATGGTCTTGGTCGCACGTGAAACGGCCGTGGCGGTGGTTCCACAGACGAAATGTTATCCACTCGTTTGTGACCTGGCTTCAGCAACCGATCTGGCGGAAGTGATTGACCAGCAGGGTAAAGCAGAGGATGCCCGGTTGATAACTTTCTTCGGCATGGTGCCCAACTTTGAGCCGGGAAGCATCCTACCCAGACTGGCGGCAGTGCTCAGACCCAAGGATTGGCTACTGTTCAGCGCGAATTTGGCTCCAGGGAGCGATTATCTGGCGGGAGTGCGGAAGATCCTTCCGTTGTATGACAATGAATTGACCCGAGAATGGTTGATCACCTTTTTACTGGATTTGGGGGTGGAACGCACGGATGGCGAATTGAAGTTTACGATCGAAGATGATCCTGCAGGCTCGGGCCTGAAGAGGGTGGCGGCTTACTTTCATTTCAATCGGGATCGCGAGGTGGGTTTGGACCAGGAAAGGTTTGTGTTCAAGCAAGGGGAGGCAATCAGGTTGTTCTTCTCGTATCGGCATACGCCGGAGCGAGTGAAAAAACTGCTCGGGCAGGTCGGAATCGAAGTTGAAGAACAATGGGTGGCTAATTCGGAGGAGGAAGGGGTATTCCTCTGTCGGAAGCTTTAGCCAGGGAGCTTAAGCATTAAAAGACATTCAAGGTATCGAGCACGGCCTTGATGCGGGGGACTTCGTGGGTGCGGAAGAGGTCGGTTTTGCCCAGGGCGGCCAATACGGCAAAGAAAGGTTCCGCGCAACGGACTTCATCACCAAAGTATTCAAACGCATGGGGCAGGGCATGGCAGGTGGGGAAGCCCAGTTCGCGCAAGCGGAAGGTATTCAGGAAAGTGGTCATCTGATGCCGCACGCGGACGGAGCTGTCCTGGAGATTGCGGTAATAGAATCCCAGGCCCGGATCAATGAAGATTTTTTCAACGCCGTTGCGGGTGGCGACTTCAATTTGACGGGCGAAGTAGTCCTTCATCATCGCAGTTGGGTCAGCGCTAAAGTCAAAGTCACTCACCTCGCGAACGTTTTTGCCTTGCACATAACAAATGATGACTGCGGCATCGTGGTCTGCAACCATGCGAAAGAGTTCGTCACTGCGGTCGGTTCCGGTGAGGTTCAGGATGTTGGCACCGGCTTCAAGACAGGCGCGAGTCACCGCGGGTTGATATGTCTCGACGGAGGCCAGGATGTTGGCTGTGCGGAGGGCTTTGATGACGGGGAGCAAACGGCTGTTCTGGTTCGCTTCGTCCACCCGGGCCGCATGGGCAAGCGTGGATTCGGCACCGATATCAATGATTTGAGCGCCCTGGGCGTGGAGAACTTTGCCACGTTGAATGGCGCTTTCAGCTGAGAGGCAGACACTTTCGCGATACCATGAATCGGGCGAGAGGTTGATCACACCCATGATGGCAGGTTGCGAGTTAAAGGAGAAAGGCTGGCCCCCGATGGAGAATTCCTTCACCTGTGCCCGGGTGGCAGAGCGGTTTTGGTCGACAAGTTGGGCGAGTTTTTCAAGTGTGAGCATGTAAGATGGAATGGTGCGCTCGATGGGTTTTGAACTGTGTGTCTGGAATATTCTATTGTTTCCTGGTTCCCTGATGGAACTCCATTTGCCAGCCAGTTGGATTTTTACGCCAAATGGAGCTTCTCAAAAACTCCCCGGAAATCGCATCGCCTTCCTGGTTGGCGGAAATATAGGTTATGAGAACGACGTCAGCAGCCAGGGGAGTGGCTTTATAATCGCGTGATTTAATTTTAGTGCTCCCGTCCTCTGTGGGCAGTCGCTCCAAAATCTCGTTTCTCGACCAGATCCTTCCCGATGATCCATGTTCGAAGAAATTGGGGCTGAGAAGCAGGGAAATTTTCGAAGCGCTGGAACGCACTTCGAAAGAGTGCGACTGTTTTTCCAATTCAAATAGAAACGAAAAATCGGTCATCGAATCACATTATTGGAATGTTGATTGAAATGAAGCAAAATGAAAATTGGTGCGCCCGCCGCGATTCGAACGCGGGACCCTCTGCTTAGAAGGCAGATGCTCTATCCAACTGAGCTACGGGCGCAACTGGAAGAACATTACTGAGAAGATGGGCGGGACGCAAGTGTGTGTCCAGTATCACAACTCCCAAGCTTAATGGGGAAGGATTGCCATGTGTGAAAAATCAATATTCTGGAGTGAGGAGTCAGCACAAAAGCTTGAGGATAAAGCCGGTTAAGGCGGCGAAAGTCTTCATCGCATAAAAGCCGGCTTGGATTTTACTCGACAGGCAGAGTGGGAGAATTAATCTGTCCTCCAATCGGCAGCCTGGGGTTGCCTGAATGAACTTAACGCGCTGATCATGAATTGGCTTTTATCCTTTATCCGTACGATGTTTCGTCGTGATTCCTCTGGCAAGCGCCATCGCTTGATGGGGATGTATTTCGATGAGAGCAATAGTGCGGGAAGGCGAAAGCCCAATCGCGATCGGGCGTAAGCTTCTTTACGAGAGGGTCGCAGAAATTCATTGGACAGATTCCTCAACCGTCCGTTTTCTTTATTCCTCAATTTCAGCCTGGTTCGTCAAAGTTCACCAGAACCTGGAAGTTTGCGCTTGGATTTTTTCATTCCTTGGCAACACTTAACCTATTATCAGTTTCCAAATTTCTCACAAGGTTGAACTACGATGAATGTTAATGCTGCAATTACCAAAATTCTGATGGCATGGGTTGTCGTTTGCCTCGCTTCAGTGGGCAGGGCGGAAGGGCAGAATGCCAAAAAGACCAGCGTAGCAGCTTACAAATATGGCATCTGGCAAAAGGCAGGAAGTCTTGAAGAATTGGAGCAGATGCGCTCGCAAATGTCCTGTCCCAGAGGGGCACACTCGGTAGCGGAGAAAACCGCTTTGTTTCAGGGCGATCCCGGGATCATGGTAGGATGTAAAGCGGCGGATGGAACTCTGGATGGTATTTACATGCTTTGGTATCCAACTTCCGTGAAAGACGGTGTGTCCGGAAGTCTCTACAAGGCAGCTGAAGGAGTGTATACGCATGGTAAAAAGCAGGGATTGTGGATGTCCTGGCGCGAGGATGGGAGCAAAATCGAGCAGGGGAAATACGCAACGGATAGGAAGAACGGAATCTGGACTACCTGGTACGGGAACGGGCAGAAGGACAAGGAAATTGAATTTAAAGACGGTGTAGAGAAGGGACTGGCAGTGCATTGGTATGAGAACGGGCAAAAGGGAATTGAATGTCATGTGGACGGGTTGCTGCCCAGCCCGGAAGGGGGCAAGCCGGTCAAAAAGTTGGTGGGTCGCTACACGAATTGGGATGCTTCAGGTCGAATGACCATGGAAGGGTTTTACTCAAAGAAAGGTGAAGGAACAGGAACCTGGACCACCTGGTCAGAGGATGGAACGAAAGAGCAGTCAGAATATAAGAACGGCAAACGGGATGGAGACTGGACCATCTGGCATCCCAACGGCAAAAAGTGGGTTCAAGGCAAATGGAAAGACGGGGAACGGGTTGGGCCAACCACTTATTATTATAACAATGGCAAGGTGGATCATGTGGAGAAATAGCTGTGGGATAAGTCCCGTTGTTCCTGTGAAAACTCCAATGAAAAAAACTTGCCTTCGTAGTTTTTACGTGGCGGTTCTGATGGTCTTTTCCTGCCTTGTTGGAAGAGCTGAGGACTTATCAGTGGTGCAGGAGGCGCCCGAGCAGATGGCTGGCAAACTGGGAGTCAAGTTGCCATCGCTGCCGTGGCATGTTGCGGATGTGTGGTGGAAATTTGAGAAGCCAATTGAGCATTTCGAGAGCTTGTCCATGGAGGTGACCATTGATCGGGATGTGCCGACGAATTTCAATTTGTATATCTCGCCGGTGGGAATCGCGAAAATTAATGGAATGGATTTCTACGGTGGATTTCAGACAGGAATCAATGGCTGGGTTTCGAGGACAAATCAGGAGCGAGTGTTCGTGGGGAAAGGTGCCATATTTTCACGCTGGTCACATGATAAGAAGAAGCCGATTGGGTTGGATTTTGTGCGGATGCCAGCGGACGGATTATGCGAGAGCGCGGGTTATGAGGGAGAGTTTTGCAGCGTGCGACGACCGGTCGCCTGGACCAAGGGGAGTTATACCTATTCGGTGGTGAAGGGCGATACTGAGGTGATCAAGGGAGAGGCGCAGACGTGGTTTCATTGTCTCGTGCGCTCCCATGCAACGGAGGAAGTCACTTGGATTGGCAGCTTGAGGTTCGAGGGAACTGATTTTCAATTTTGGAACCAGCACGCGGCCTTCGTGGAGGTCTATTCCACCAAGATTTTACCACATCCAGGCATTCCAAAGGTCAACGTTACATTTGGTTATCCGCGCCTCAATGGAACCAAGCCGAAGCTGGTGAAGGCGAGTGCCAATTATAATGTGAAGAGCAGTCCAGCCTGTGCCAGGGCAAAAGGTGCTGGAGATTGCGTCGTGGTGGAAGTTGGAGAGATATTTGCCCGGAAATCTGAGGAGGGACAGGAAAAGATTGATTTGAATGCCGGGGAGTAGAGAATGGCCGTTGAGCCATGAAAACACCTGAATTGCACGCAACGCCTATTGCCTTGTTGGCATTCGTAATTTTCCTGCAGACGCAGTTTCCCACCTTCTGCCAAACGAACCAATCGTTCGACGGGCGGCCTTGGAATGTATCGAGCGGGAATTTATCGGTGAGTTATATCCAGGGGTCACCCATTGGGGCGTATCCGAAAACGAATTATCTGGAACCGGCGCCATCGGTGGAATCGCAGAAGCGTTTAAAAAGTCTGGGGTTGGTGGCAAATGAAGATTATGTTGCGTGGGGTTCGGTGGAACAGGTGCCGGGGCGATGGGATTGGAAACAGCATGATGCTGTTGAAAAAAATCTTCATGAGGCCGGGTTAAATTACGTGGTCTATGATTGGGTTCACTTTCCGCCCGTCTGGCTCAGAGACCAGCAGAAAGAGAAGCGGACGTTGATGCGGTGTCTGGAACATGGCAAGGAAGCAAACTACCTCTCGATTTTTGATCCGCGTACCGTGGAGTGGTATGACCATTTTTACAAGAACCTGAAGGAGCATTTTGGCGATAAAATTGATGATGTTTATGCGTGCATTTTAGGACCCTATGGCGAAGGGAATTATCCGCTCATGGTGCCGGACTGGGTGAACATGGGGCATTGCCATGAAGGGTATTGGTGCGGAGATGATTACGCCGTACGCGCTTTTCAGACCGCGATGAAGAAGAAGTATGCGAGCTTGCGCAAACTGAATCGCGCCTGGGGGAGTAATTATAAAACGTTTGATGAAGTGTGCCCGCCGAAGGAGATTGCCAACGAGAAATTCAAGCCATCACCGGAGGCGTTTGTCATAGCCGGTGAGAAAAGGCGCTGGCTGGATTTCATTACGTGGTATCACCAAGCAATCATTGATTTTGCCGAGCAATCGATCAAAACGGCACTGAAATATTTTCCAGCCGAGAAAGTGCGCGCCAAACCTGGCGGCAATGCGGGCGGAGTGAATCCGATCGCGTGGGGTACGTATTGTCCGGGCTACGCGAAGATGGCGGGAAAATATGGCGTGGTGCTCCAGCCGGCGGATTGTCAGGGGGCGGTATTCGGGGACAAATGGGTGGGAACAGCGTATCAGTTTTATGGAGTGAAGGAGTGCACTGAGCCGGCGGGTGGATTGGATGAAAAGCATTTTGTGCGGCGGATGTTTTCAGATGCGTCGTGTGGCGCGGCGCAATTGTTCACGTACGAGTTCGAGCAGCATGCCACGAACATCCAGCAGTACATTCACCTGTTTACTGGAAAACCCGGAGAAACCGAAGTGGCAGTTTACTGTCCCACCACGTGGTATCGTTTGGGCGGGAGTTTGCAAACAAGCATCGCGGCCGGGTATCCCTTGCGGGACCTGTGCGAATTTGATGTGTTGGATGAAATACTGATTACCGACGGTGCATTGACGACCAAGAGATACAAGGCTTTGGTGATGCTTCAAGCCGATGTCGTGGATCAACCGATCCTTGAGAAAGTGGATGCCTTTATCCGGAAGGGTGGAAAGGTGATTGTAGTCGGTGATGCGGCCCTTAAGAATGTAGAAGGGCAGGTGTGGCATGGTGTTTCGAAAGTGAAACATGTGTTGGCAGTCGCAAAGGATAAGGTTTGGTTGAAACAATTGGCAGCCGAACTGGCGGGTTGCAAAGGAGTTGATGGGCAACTGGACGGCTTATGGACCTGCCGCCGTGGTAAACAGATTCTTAAATTCAATTCAACTGACAAGGTGGTAAATACAGAGATTGAGGATCAAGCAGTGCAAGTGGCGCCGTGGACGATTTGGGCAAGTCGGAAATGAGCATGCTTTCGGCTTGTGTTCAAAGGGGCTAAGGCAGTAAACCAAGCAATATGTTGAGCCTTGCAACCTGGTTAAAAAAACATAAATGGCTTAAAATTTCCCTGCTCTCGGTTGGTCTTCTGCTCATCGTTGCGATGAATGTAGCGGGGCGGCGCGGTTTGCCGGCGCAGGAAGGAATTTATAATTTTGGCAAGGTGAGCGAGGGTCTTTACCGCGGAGCCCAGCCGGATGAAGCTGGTATCCAAAATTTGAAACGACTGGGTATCAAGACGATTGTCAATCTGAGGATGCCGGATGATGTTTTGAGTGGCGAGGAGACGCAAGCGCATGCAAATGGAATTACTTATACAAATGTGCCCCTGCGTGGTCTGGGACGACCAACCGACGAACAGGTGAAGAACGTTCTTGCACTGATTGAAACATTGCCTGCGCCGGTCTTTGTTCATTGTCAGCATGGCTGTGATCGCACGGGCACGATCGTCGCGTGTTATCGCATTCAGCATGACAAATGGTTGAGCGAGACAGCCTTGGACGAAGCGGGTCATTATGGCATGTCGCCGTTTGAGCGCGGGATGAGGAAGTTCGTAAAGGAGTTCGCCGGGAGGCGGGTGAAGTGAGAAGGTGGCAAATTTCCATCCGGCCTTGCTCAGCGCCGACGGAACGGTATGCCCAAAGCCTTGGGCGCGCGTGAATGGCCGACGAAGCCGGCCAGCACGAAGATGGTTACCACGTAGGGAAGGATTTGGATGAACTGGACCGGGATTGGTTCATGGCCCCAAAGGATTACGCCTTGAAGCCGGATTTGAAGCGCCTCAGTAAAACCGAAGAGGAGGCAGGCAATGGCGGCTGGCACAGGTTTCCATTTTCCAAAGATGAGGGCCGCCAAGGCGATGAAGCCACGGCCTGCCGTCATGTTGCGCGAAAAAGATGAAGAGAGAAATATGGAGAGGGAAGCTCCGCCCATGCCTGCAAGTGCGCCGCTGAGCAGGACGGCCATCCAGCGGACGCGATTCACGCGAATACCTGCGGCATCGAGCGCTTCAGGATGTTCGCCGGCAAAGCTGAACCAAAGCCCTGCAGGCGTGTATTTCATCCAGAACCAGGAGAGTAAGACGAAAATCCAGCAAAGGTACAGCGGGGCGGATTGGAACCGATTTTCGATGGGAATGGCCGGGGTTGAGCCGGTGACGTCATAAAGGATTTTGGATAGAAACGGCGTAAGCCCCAGCGCGAGCATGTTGATCGCCATGCCCGCGACAATTTGATTGGCGCGCAAATGGATGACGAAAAGACCATAGATGGCGGCCATGAGAACACCTGAGGCCATCCCGCAAACCAAGCCGAGCCAAGGTGAATGAGTGACCAGGGTGCCGACCGCCGCGCCAAAGGCGCCGAGTAACATCATTCCTTCGAGTGCAATGTTAATGACACCGGCGCGTTCGCTGAACATTCCCCCGAGCGCGGCAAAAATAAGTGGCGTCGATACTCTGAGCGTCGAGGCCAGAAGTTGAGTTGTCATGTTTGCCCTCGCTTTTTCATCCAGGACCAGAGGCCCTCGGCGGAAACTGATAGAATGATTAAAGCCTGGAGAACCAACGATAGTTCACGTGTCACATGTTCGGTTTCCAAATCCAAATCGGCTGTTCCCTTGTGTAGGGCACCGAAGAGCAAGGCGGCCGCGACGATGCCAGCCGGTCGATTTTGTCCCAGGAGCGCAACAGCGATGCCGAGAAAACCATAGTCGGGCGAGAATCCCATGCGGAACTTTCCTGCGTTTCCCAAAACTTCTCCAATGCCCACCATTCCGGCGAGTCCTCCGGCCAGGGAGAGGGCAATGATTCTGATGCGGGCGGTATCGATTCCGGCAGCGCGTGCGGCGGATTCGTTCTGGCCCACGGCTCGAATTTCAAAGCCCAAGGCGGTGCGCCAGAGCAAGACCCAGACGAGAATAGTGGCGAGAATCGCCAGCGGGAGTGCGGCACTTACGGGGGCGCCGCCAAAGATTTCAAACTGATGTATCAAGTATCCCGTTCCGATGGGGCGTGTTTCCGGATTTTGAGAGTCGGGATTTTTAAGAAGGTAAAGCGTGACGTAGCTGGCCAGGCCGGCGGCCACGAAATTGAGCATGATGGTGTTGATGACTTCGTGACTGCCATGTCGGGCGCGGAGCCAGCCGGGGATGGCACCCCAAAGAGTTCCCGCACAAATCGCCGTGACACCAGCGAGCATCGGCCCCAGTGGCCAGGGAATCCCAGGCCAAAGCGCGCCCACCGCGGCGGCGGCTAGCGCGCCCAACGTGAGTTGGCCCTCAGCGCCAATATTGAAAAGTCCGGCGTGGAACGCGATGGCAACGGAGAGTCCGGTGAAAATGAGTGGCGTTGCATAGAACAACGTCATGCCAAAATCGTAACCTGAGCCAAATGCTCCATGTCCCAGTATTTTTAGAACATGCCATGGGTTTTCGCCGGCAAACCATGTGATCGCGAGGCCCAAGGCCAGGCCCAGGGCGACCGCGAGGATGGGTTGGAGCAGCCGTTTCATGATCCACCCATTTTCAATCCCAGCTCGCGCTCCGAGACCTGACCGCGTTCGAATTCAGCGACGATGCGACCTTCGTACATCACGAGGATGCGGTCAGATAAGGCCATAATTTCCTCCAGTTCGGAGGAGACGAGGAGGACACCGGCTCCTTCATCTCGCGCGCGCACGATGCGCTGGTGAATAAATTCAATGGCGCCGACATCCACGCCGCGTGTCGGTTGCGCGGCAATCAATACCTGTGGGCGCCTCTGGAATTCGCGGGCGACAATAAGCTTTTGCTGGTTGCCACCGGATAGACTTCCAGCGGGAATAGCTAAATTCCTTGGGCGGACATCATATTCCTCGATGGCTTGTGTTACCGTCGTTTCCAATTTTTTTGAATGCAGAAAGCCCGCGCGGCTGAAAGCCGGGCTTCTTTGCAGACCCAGGAGGAAGTTTTCGCGGACAGATTGTTCGAGCAGGAGTCCTTCGCGGTGACGATCCTCCGGAACCAGCGCCACGCCGAGCTCACGGATTTTGAGCGCTTGAAAAGCAGTGACATCCTGACCGAGAAATGTGACTGCGCCTGAGGTTCGGCAGCGGGAATCGCGAGGATGAAGAATTGCCTGCAACAGCTCTGATTGGCCATTGCCTTCAACTCCGGCGATGCCAACAATCTCACCGCGCCGCACGGAAAAATTTACATCTGAAAGTTTGTGGCGGCTTCCAGCCATGGTGCCGGTTAAATTTAAACCTTTGATTTCAATGGCTGATTCGGCGCGTGGACTCGCAGGGGTTACTGCAATATTTAAAACCACTTTGCGACCTACCATCAGGTTCGCCAGCTCCTGCGGAGTGGTTCCGGAAGTTGCCAATTCCCCGGTTACCTTGCCGGCGCGAAAGACCGTGATTCGGTCGGTGACAGACATCACTTCCTTTAGTTTGTGAGTGATGAGGAGGATGGTCTTGCCTTCGTCACGGAGCCTTTTCAAGTTCGAGAAAAGGTCGTTGGTTTCCTGGGGAGTCAGGACGGCGGTGGGTTCATCCAGAATGAGAATGTTTGCGTTGCGAAAAAGCAGCTTAAGAATCTCGATACGTTGCTGGATGCCAACGGGAAGTTGTTCGACAGGGCAATCCCAATCGACGGGCAAATTGTATTGATTGGCCAGAGTCTCCAGGCGGGTGCGGGCGGCCTTGCGATCAATCCTTCCCCAACGGCGAGGCTCCGCTCCGAGTAGAATGTTGTCCAGCGTCGAGTAGGGGGCGGCGAGCATGAAATGCTGATGGACCATTCCGATCCCGGCAGCAATGGCAGCAGAGGGGGAAGACCAGTCACATTTCTTTCCATGAACGAAAATGGCTCCGGTGTCAGGCCGATAGACGCCGTAGAGCATCTTCATGGAAGTGGATTTGCCTGCGCCGTTTTCGCCGATGACACCATGGATGGTGCCGGGTTCCACTCGCAGGTTTACCCCGGCATTGGCCACGCAACCATTGAACTGCTTGGTCAGTTCACGCAACTCGACTGCTGCGGTGGTGGCGGACGCCATTATTTTTTCTTGTAGAAATCGGGGACGACGATTTTGCCGGCGATGATTTCCGCCTTGATGTCATCGGCGCGCTTGCGCACGGATTCGGGTAGAATCTTTTCGTTGTACTGATCAACGGAGTAATCGATACCCTTGTTTGCGAGGCCAAAACGTTTAATGCCACCCGTAAAATGGCCCGCCTTTGACTCTTCAATCGTGGAAGCGACAGCCTCATCCACCCGCTTGAGCATACTCGTCAGTATCAGGCCGGGTTTGGTCCAATTCTGA
Organism: Pedosphaera parvula Ellin514; assembly: GCF_000172555.1. Lineage (NCBI taxonomy): Bacteria > Pseudomonadati > Verrucomicrobiota > Pedosphaerae > Pedosphaerales > Pedosphaeraceae > Pedosphaera > Pedosphaera parvula. The sequence goes on along the minus strand of NZ_ABOX02000067.1, from coordinate 12,388 downwards.
TTGGCATCGACGCCGATCGCGAATTTCTTTTTTTCCTCAGCAGCGTCAAAAACACCCAGACCAGAAGCTCCGGCAGCGGCGAAAATAATGTCGATACCTGCATCGTATTGTGATACCGCGAGCTCCTTTCCTTTCGGCGGGTTGTTCCAGGCTTCACTGGTCACTCCGACGAAATTGGCGAGGACGTTTATTTGAGGATTAATCTTTTTAGCCCCGGCTTCATAAGCCATGGAAAAGCGGCGAATGAGCGGAATATCCATGCCACCGACGAAACCAATTTTTCCACTCTTGCTGGTCATGGCCGCGATGGCGCCGATCAGGTAAGCACCTTCATGCTCTTCGAACACGAGAGAGCGAACGTTGGGCGCGTCCACTTCAGCATCAATGATGGCGAAATGCTTTTGCGGAAACTGTGCGGCAACTTTTTTGATGGCTTCCTTCTGAGCGAAGCCGATGCCGATGATCAGATCAAAATCTCTTTGAGCAAAGGCGCGCAATAGCGGTTCGAAAGCATTGTCATCGGTGGCTTCGACATACTTGAGGAAAATGCCGAGTTTCTTTTTGGCCTGGTTGGCACCTTCATAGGCGGACGAGTTGAAGGATTTGTCATCCTTCCCTCCACGGTCGAGGACCAGGCCAACTTTGAAATCCGCCGCAGGTGTTGAAAACACCAATCCAGCGAGGAAGAGGAACATGGCGAACGCGCGCCATTTCAAAGATTGCGTAAAGAACCTTTGCATAGTTCCCCTTTTCTATGCGTAAAGTCCGGCAGGGTCAAGGTGCCGATGGGGACGGAATGAAATTAAAAGAGGGATTACGGATATTTCAACCGGAAGAACTTGTTGCCAACGGTGGCGGGCACGGTCACGTAGTTGCTGCCATTAGTGACAGTAACGGAGGAACCAGTGGTTGACCAGGCGTTGGGAGTATTCAGATCAGCGTCCTGTTGCAAAGTGAACGTCGTGGAAGAAACGGGCCAGGAAATGATTACGTTCAAACCGGCTGGAGTGATGGTAAGGAATGGCGCGCCAGGTGTTTGAACAGCAGCAATGATGCCCCAAAAACCGCCATCGATGGTGTAATTGCCGCCAGACATATGACCGGCATCAGGCTGACCAATGGTGCCGCTGACAGAATAAACGCCGCCGGTGCTGGTGCCGCCACCGCCATCGATGCTGAACCAATCAATGCTGTAGGTTTGAGCCCTGCAGAGCGAGGGAAGTACCGATGCCGCGAGCAGGATGGCTAATAGTGCAAATTTGTGCTTCATTCCGAGGACTCGATTATTCCCGTGCGTGGAAGCAAACACAAGCCCTTTTCGATAGGGCAAAACCCTCCCTCAAGAGACTGGCTTTTTCCAAATGGGGACAACGCGTTTCATTTCTTCGATAAGCCATTGGCAGGCAGCGAAGGCTTCGCCGCGATGGGGGGAAATGATTTCGACCCAGAGCGAAGCTTCGTTGACTTGAACAAGGCCAAGGCGGTGCACAAGTCGGATGGACTCGATCGGCCAGCGTTTTTCGATTTGATCGAAGAGGAGATTGAACTGGTGCTCCGCCATTTTATGAAAGGCTTCGTATTCGATGGCGGTGATGGAGGATTCGCCTTCGGCACCGCGAACGACCCCGGAAAAGTAAATGGCAGCGCCCATACCTGAGGACATGGTGCGTTGGGCAACGAGGTCGGGTTCGTTAATGGGATCGGTAGTGATGGTGAGGTGGCGTTTCATGGCCAGTAGATCAGCCGCCCTGGACGGGAGGGAAGAGGGAAACCTGGTCGCCGGCCTTGAGGACGTAGCTGCGGCCCTGATATTCAACGCCGACAGCGATGAGAGTGGAATTTTGCATCCCACCTAGTTTGGGGAAACGCTCAATGAGTTGCTTGAGCAAAGTGTCGATCGTGCTGCCGTCGGTCAGAGTTTCGATCGTATCCGTGCAGCCGGTCAGGTCTTTGAAATAGGAATAAAAATGAACCTGGATTTGCATTGCTGACGGTGCGAGCCGGCCGGACTTACTTTTTCTTCCGGTAAGGCGATTTGGTTTTCGCGTTGGCTTTGTAAATTTTCGGGTGGAGGACGCCGACGAAGGGGAGGTTGCGATAACGCTCGGCAAAGTCCAATCCGTAACCGACAACGAAGTAATCAGGAATTTCAAAACCGACATAGTCCGCTTGCACGTTTTCGACACGGCGGGCTTTTTTATCGAGCAGGACGCAGGTCTTGATGCGGCGTGGTTTCAGGGCTTTGAGCTTGGCGAGGACGCGGTGGATGGTCTTGCCAGTGTCGAGAATGTCGTCAACGAGGAGCACATCGCGACCGCGGACATCGAGGCGGAGTTCCTTGGTGAAAACGAGGTCGCCGGATTCCGTGCCGTGGCCATAGCTGGAGACGCCGATGAAATCGAGTCGCAAGGGAAGGGAGAGGTGGCGGATGAGATCGGCGAGGAACAGCACGGTGCCGTTGAGCAGCGAGACGACGACCATTTCCCGGCCTTTAAAATCGCGTTCAATCTGGACCGACATTTCCTGGACGCGCCGTGCGAGTTGTTTATCGCTGATGAGCATGGATTCAATGTCCTTGCGCCAGGCAGCGGGTGCTGGTTGCGAACGAACGGTCGGAACGGCAGATTTCTTTTTCATTTAAGATTCGGCGCTGATATGAGCGCGTTACTTAATGATTCTAGGCGAGGCAGGGGAGTTGTCCAGCGGAGTTGTAACGGATCAGGAATTGGAAAGATTTTGTGCCAAGGTTGCTTTGGATTGATGGTTAATCAAATCAAGCATTTCGGAGGCGAGCCATTGGGCTTCCTTTTTGCTCGGAATTTGACGTGCGATGAGCCGCTTTCAAAAACAGGTTGGCCGTTCTGTGAACCAGATGCAGGCGAATCAATATCCCTTTAAATGCGCAGTAAAACGGCGCTTGCCCGATGAGTTCAAAAACCTAATTTGGACAGTAGTGAACAGCAATGCCCCGCCGCGGCTGCAATGAACGCACTGTTCATTACTTGGGGATCTGCAGGATGAGGATTTGCGGCGAGCTGAACAGCACCGGCCAATTCTTTGCCGCGTCGGGAAGTTCTTCCGCCAAATTCATCGCCCGCTCCCGTTGCGTGCCGGTAGCAATCGTCAGCGCCACTAGGTACGGCGAAGGATTCATCAGCACAAGCCGCGTGTAACCCAATTCCTTGAGACGGGCGAGCTTCTTGGGATCGTTCAACCAGCCGATGTTCTTCGTCGAGAACCCGCCGGTCAGTCCGTCCCGCTCACACCGGGCAAACGGGTCGCACCAAACGGCCCCCCAGACTACGATCTTGTCCGTCGGTGCTGTGTACTCCTTAATTATGCGCGCGGACTCATCTTTCCACGGATCGAAAAGCTGAGTGAAGTGAATGGTTTGGGTCGTCTCTGCCAGCGAAAACACAATTGCCGCCATCACCAGCACGAACCGCCCAAACACATTTAGCTGAAGCCGCTGCCAAGCACCGTCCTCGAACGCATGCGCCGCGGAGGCGCATAGCAGCGCGAACGCGGATGAAAAGACAAAGAAATAATGGGTATGGCTGAGAATCAGCGGTGTGAAGACCATTGTTGTGCAGACTGCGGCAAGAATCCAGAGCCAGACTTCAGATATCTTCCGCAACCGCACCGCCGCAAGCGCCAGAAAAACCAGCCCGAAGTTCCCAACAACATAACACATAAAATACCATCCGCCGCGGATCCAATTCATGGGGGTTAGGCGGTAGTGAATCGTTCCGAAATACCACTCCGCGATGCCGCCGCTCTCTTTGCCCAAGATATCCATGTTCACCAATGGAAATTCCGCCAGCGCATAAAGCCGGTGCGCGTGCTCGTTCCAAACCACAAATACGGCCATACTCACGATTCCCGCCAAAGCAAGTTGTATCCAGGCAGTCACCGAAAGCCGGTGTTTCAAAAGCAGCCAGAAAAATGCTGTCAACCCCACGGTCATGAAGAACGGCGCCTTCACTATCGCGCTCAAGCTGCCCGTCACCGCCGCGGCCGCCCACCAACCCCAACTGCATTTCTCCATCATTCGATAAGCGGAATAAATGAAACAAACCGCCAGTGCCCACGCCGTGCTGTCGCCACCAGCCTGGCCGCCGACGATGATGTTCAACGGTTGCGCAAGCGCGAACACCGCCGTCCACCACGCGACGCGTTCGGAATAAATCCTTCGCGCCAGGTCGAACAACAACGCCACCGTGGAGAGCATGAACGCAAGTGACACCACGTTTCCCCAGCCGTACCAAATGCCGAACCTCTTCATCAACGCTGCAGTTAGGGCTTGCCAAATTGGGAATTCAAGGGGTGTCGGCGAACCATTTGCGTTGAACCCGGGCAGAATCGGGTTTAGTAGATCAATGTTGCCTTTTGCGTACCAAATTGCTGTGGCGAGGTGTTGATCCCGGGTGATGCTGTATCCCTTGGCGGCCATCGACAATTGAAACACTACCACACCAATGGCGAGCAACAGCGCCACCAATTTCAGGTCACGATGGTCCGAAATTTTCTCTTGTTCCATGAATGGGCATATTAGAATCCTTTATACGCTCAAGCAAGAACATCCGCACAGTGTATTGCGATTTAAGCATTCAAATCGCGGATCACGCGCGTAAAGGGGTCACTACTGTCCAAATTAGCTTTTAAAAAGTGAGTGAAAAGGATCTCCGTCTCTGATGAGAATGGGGGGAAATTGAAACCACAAACCATCATCAACGAAGATCCAAATGATTCGCACTGGGAGTCTGGTTAGCCAAATCCTTTCTCTTTTTCGCAAAGTTAAATGTGCTTGGAATCGTCGTGGTCTTTTTTGATGTAGCCGGATTCCTGGCGCTTGAAATTGACTTCGTTCTTTTTGACGTAGGCGTTGAAGACGTCGTCGGCGCTCATGCCGAGGACCTGGGCCATGCTGATGAGGAAGTGAAAGAGATCGACCACTTCAACACGGGCGTTTTGTTCATCGAACTTCTGATATTTGGCCCACCATTTCCACGGGACACTGTCGGTGAGTTCGGCCATCTCCTGCGACATGGCGCGGCAATAATTGAGGATCCATTTGGTTTTTTCCTCCTCAGTCATGGCATCAGTGTTGACACCGATGCGCTGGTTGAGCGCGCGTTGCATGTTAAACAGTTCACGGAGTTGGTCAGGTTTTTCCATACGCAAAAGAATTACCAGTTCGCGGTGCAGGGTTCAAGGTTGAGAGTTTTTCCGGCACGAAAAGCGCGAAAATGGCAGGGAATTCGTTGGAGCTGAGGTTGCATTTTGATGGAAGGAGGCAGAAGTTTTAACCAAGGATGTGAAGACGTTACGGCTCATGGTCACATTGGGAGTCGTCATTCTCCTGGGATGGCAAGGGATTCTTTTCATGCAGGCGCGGGAGCCGGTTTACCAGGGCAAAAAGCTGGGTGAGTGGCTGGAACTTTACCAGGATGAGAGTTGGGACTCCCCGGAACGGCAAAAGGCGGCGCAAGCTGTGCAGAACATCGGACCGAAAGCGATTCCGAGTTTGCTGAAGACCATGAGTTATCGGCGTCCCCCAATGGAAGAGAAGGGGATAGATTTATTAAGACGGCAAAAACTGGTGCCAATCGAGGCGGTGCAGGTTGGAACGTACCGCGCACGGGGAGCTGATGGATTTGAGATTTTGGGTGAAGCGGCGCGGCCAGCCATCCCGAAGTTGGTGAAACTTTTGGATGATCGCAACAAACATATCAAATATCTCGCTTTTGTGAGTCTGCTGGAAGTGCGACCCAGCCAACGGGATTTAACTCCTGCATTGATGAAGGCGGCCAAGGATCCAGACCCATATATTGGCAATGAAGCTGTGAATGCCCTGAGATATTTTGATCCGGAAGCGGCCAGGGGAGCAGGGTTTGGCGGACCAGTGGACACGGAATCATACGTTTATATCAAGTATGAGATGCTACACGAAGGAGGCGACCAGGGGCACGGCGTTAATGGCCGTTCGTGACCAAGGCAGGCCCCTGCTGGTTCCATCAATGGATTGACTTCGAAAGTTTTGAGATCTCCGATTTCAGGGGCTGGAGGTCGGGATCTTCCAGCGCCATCTGTTTGATCTCCCTGGGATCGCCAATGCGGAAGGCCTTTTCGAGCCAATGGATGGATTCCTGGAATTTGCATAACTGACAGCAGTAGCAGGCCAGATTGTAGGGAATCAGGGAGAGTTCGGGGAATCGGTCGGCAGCGGGCTGGAGTAGATCGAACGCTTCCTGGGTGCGCTTGAGCTCATGAAAGGCATAGGAGCGATGGATCCAACCAAAGGGATATTCCGGCGAGGTCTCAACAATCCGGTTTGCGATGATGATTGCTTCATTCCATTTCTCTTCAATGGCACAAATGTTCCAGCGGACGGTGAGGACTTCGGGATGGTTTACCCCGGCGTTGGAGATTTTCTCGAGTTCGGAAACGGCTTCAGCAGTATTGCCGAGTTCGAGCCAACCTTGTGCGGCTTGGGCGTAGTGAGAATCCGGCGGTTCGAGCTCGTTCATCAATTGATAAGAGTCAGGGTTTCATTGAGAAGGCGAATGGTCAAATGGAAAGTGCAAGGGAGGCAAAGCCTTCAGGCGGAATGGGTCCGTCGGTGTTGGCAGCTCAGGGGATTTCCGGTCATTGCGGGTGCGGGGTGTTGTGGTAGTTTTACTCGTCAAGGGTTATGAAGCGTGGGCTGGCAATTGCGATAGTGATCCTAATGTACGGGGGCCTGGCTTGCCTGCGGGCCGCAGATGTCGCTTTGATCAAGATCCACGGCGCCATTGGTCCCGCCACGGCTGATTACATTGCCCGCGCAATTGATGTAGCTGGGAAGAGCAATGATGCCTGCCTGGTTATTCAACTCGACACGCCGGGAGGGCTGCTGGATTCAACCAAGGAGATCGTCCAAAAATTTTATGCATCGACCGTGCCGACGGTGGTTTATGTAGCTCCTTCCGGAGCGAATGCCGGCAGTGCAGGTTGTTTCATCACGCTGGCAGCGGATGTGGCGGCGATGGCACCCAATACGAGCATCGGTGCGGCGCACCCGGTAACATTGAGTCCCGGCGGGGAGAAGACCGATGATGTGATGAAACAAAAGCTCGAGAATTTCGCCAGCAGTTCCATTGAGGCGATCGCCGAGAAACGCGGGCGCAATGTCGAGTGGGCCAAATCCTCCGTCCGTGAAAGCGCTTCCACCACGGCAGAAAAAGCACTCAAGCTGAAAGTAATCGATCTTATTGCCAAGGATATGCCGGACCTGCTGGGGCAGCTCGACGGACGAGTGGTCAATGGGAAAGCCATGAAAACGGCGGGGGCGAAGGTCGTGGAAATTCCGATGGCAGCCAGCGAGAAGGTTTTTCAAACATTCTGGCGGCCCGAAGTGATGCTTATTCTGATGTTGGTGGCGATTTATGGCATCATCGGCGAGCTCAGCAATCCGGGTGCGATTTTGCCGGGGGTTGCGGGGGGAATTGCGTTCATTCTCTTTCTCTACATGGCTGCGGTCTTATCGGTCAACGTGGCCGGGTTGGTCATGATCGGGTTGGCACTGGCGCTGTTCATTGTGGATGCTTATACGCCGACGCATGGAGTGTTGACGTTCGGTGGCATGGTGGCGTTTTTCCTTGGTGTGCTGATGCTTTTCAACCGGGGCGGAACAGGATTTCAGCTGTCATTGGGATACATTATTCCGGCAACGGTGGTGACGGGAGCATTTTTTATTTTTGTCGTGGGAGCCGGGTTGCGGGCGCAGAGGCTGCCGGTGCGTGTTGGCCGGGAAACCATGCTGGGCAAAACAGTTCCGGCATTGACGCGGATTGATTTGAAGGGCGGAAACGTCTCAATAGAGGGCGAGTATTGGAAGGCAGTGAGTGACGTTGCCGTCGAGCCGGGGCACCTGGTGGAGGTGGTCGGGATGGATGGGTTGACGTTGAAAGTGAAAGCAAAATGAAATGAGGGAGGAAGTATGGAAGATAGCATTCACAAATTATTCAGTTTGACGGCCTGGCTGCTGCCTGTGCTGATCCTGGCATTGATCATCATACCCCAGGCGCTTCGCATCCTGCGCGAGTATGAGCGCGGAGTGATCTTTCGTTTGGGCAAGTTGCTTGGGGTGAAAGGACCGGGCTTGATCCTGTTGATCCCGATTGTGGATCGGATGGTGAAGATGGACCTGCGGGTGGTCACCATCGATGTAGCGAGGCAGGAGATCATGACGCGGGACAACGTGCCGGCGACGGTGGATGCGGTGGTTTATTTTCGGGTGGTGGACCCGATAGCTGCCGTTGTGAAGGTGGAGAATTATTGGAAGGCGACTTCACTGATTGCCCAAACGACTTTGCGCAGCGTGTTGGGCCAGGCGCCATTGGATGATCTGCTGTCACAACGCGAGTCGATCAACCTGAAGTTGCAGGAAATTATCGACCGGCAAACGGAGCCGTGGGGGATCAAGGTGACGGCAGTGGAGATGAGGGACGTGGCGCTGCCGGACAGCATGAAACGAGCGATGGCGAAGCAAGCGGAAGCTGAGCGGGAACGGCGCGCGAAAATTGTGAATGCTGAAGGAGAATTTCAGGCGGCCGAGAAGATGGTGCAAGCTGCAGCGATGATCAGTAAGGAGCCGATAGCTCTCCAACTGCGCTATCTCCAGACCATGCGGGAAATTTCCAGTGAGCATAACACGACCACATTTCTACCGGTGCCGATTGATATATTTTCGCCGTTTCTGAAGGGACCACCCAAGACGTAATCGGGTTTACCAAAGGCTCTTCAGGGAATTGCCGCACGAACGATTTGTTAAGTGGGGGAGTAAAAACGCGGCAAAGAGGGCGAATTCCCCATGGATATGACAAGGTTAACAATTAATGTGCTAATTGAGTAGTCAGGAGATATCCAGCCAAGGCGGCGCTTACGCGTCTGAAGAATGCGACAAAAGTATCTGATCATTCCAGCCACGCTCGTGTTTGTGATGGGTTTGCCATCCGGTGGTAAATTTCGTCAGCGCGAAACAGGAGGAGGTTCAGCCACAAGCTGCCGAAAAGGAAGCCAGCGCCTGCCGCTAAGAACAATCCGTTAAAACAAGAACAGTTGTGGAGAAGTTATTATGATGATAAACCAGACAGCCAAAATTTCGGCACAACGAGTATTTTTGGTCGTGGTGGTACTCGCACTGTCAATGCGGGGCCATGCGCAGCCGCCTGCACTTTCGACCAACATTCCAGGTGGCTTGCCGCAGATGTCGAGTACGAACGCGCAACCACTGATGGAGCAGCAGGCGCTTGATCAGTTGAAGCGCATGAGCACGACATTGAGTGCTACCAAGGCCTTTACTTTCAATACCCGCAGCACGATGGAGGTTCCGGCAAAAAACGGGCAATTCGTCACGCTTTTCGCAGATTCTCAAATCTCATTGCAGCGGCCCAACAAGCTTCGCGCCCATGTCATGGGAGAGCTGGCCACCTTTGATTTGTATTATGATGGCACGAACATCGTGGCATTCGCGCCCACAAACAATGTTTACTCGATGACCAACGCGCCTGATACCATCGATGCGACGCTGCGGTTCGTGGAGGAAAAAACCGGGATTCACATTCCTTCAGCAGACATCATGTATAGCGATCCTTATTCGGTATTGACCAATGGCCTGGATAGCGCATTCGTGGTGGGCACTGCCACTGTGGATGGCGCACCATGCGTGCATCTGGCGTTCAGGAATCCCGGGGTCAACTGGGAAATCTGGATCGAAACCGGCAGCAGTGCCTTGCCGCGACGATTGGTGGCGACTTACACGGATGTTCAGAATTTTCCGCGTTTCATGGTGGAATTCTCCAACTGGAATCTGCATCCGGACCTGCCCGCGGGCACTTTCACCTTCAATCCGCCGCCCGGCGCCAAACAGATCGAGTTTCATTCTCCAGCAGGGCAGAGGGGTCCATAATGGTCTAGTGTACAAATGAGAGGCTAACTTATGAATCGAACTAAATTTTTACTGATCATTGTGGGCAGTGTCGCATTGCTCCTGTCCCTGCCAGTCAACGCTGTAGTGGTTGCCCATGGCTATCGTGGAACCGCTGTAGCAGCGCCCGCTTACGGCGCTACCGCAGGCGTCTATCATGGAGCTGTGGTAGCAACACCTGCTTACGGTTACGGTACTACCGCGGGCGTTTATCATGGAGGTTATGGCGGTTCCGCTGCGCGGGTTGGTGGTGCTGGCACGGCTTCGGGTTATCGAGGCACAGCCACATGGAATAATGGCTCAGGCGTGGCGGAAGGGAGCCATGGAGGCTCCGCCGCGTGGAGTGGTGGTACGGGCGTCTACCATGGGGCTGAGGGTGGTACAGGCACTTGGCATCGATGAGGTGGCAGGTAGTGCCCTTTGGAGTTGGTTTCCTGCGGGATTTGTTATTGGGATTTCTGCGTCTCTTCGGAGAGCACGTCGGTGGCGGGAAGGTCTATATCGCCCTGTTCGGTTTTGATGCGGGTTTTGGAGCCGCCGGACATGATAATTCTTCCGACGATGGTCTTGCCGTCCTTCAGATGGATGAGGTTCGGGCGTTTTTTGAGTTTGGGGTTGTCGAAGCTGGACCAGGTTTCCGGAACGAATTTTTTTCCTTCGCAGATGTTACAGGTGGTTTGACCGGTTCCCTTGCAGGTGGTGCATTTAACCCTGGTGGTCCCGCCGCAGACTTTGCAGGCACCGATGTTTACGGGTTCGCCATTCTGCATCTGAATGACTTCGCCTACGTGATGCTGATTCCAGGAAGTGGTGCCGGTGCTCGTGGGAAAAGTCTGCCAGAGATCGGTGGCGGGATGACCCTCCACAGGCATGTGACGCCAGATTCCCTTTGATAATTTGAGGCAGGGTCCGGGGCAATCCATTTGCCCGTCTTTGCAGGTGGCAACGGGACATTTGGCAAGGCCGGTTCCTTTGCAGTTGAAACAGGGTTTGGTTTTATCCGGCGTGGTCAGGGTTGTGGGCGAGGGGGTGTTTGAATCGGCGATAAGCAGGTTGTTCCCCGCGGAGCTCACGAGGAGGCACAGCAAGATGAGGAAAAGTCCTTTTAATTTCATTGCACTTAATAAATCAGGATACGGGCTGTGTTGGCAATGAATTTGGTTTCGTTAGAGAAAGGGAAAGGTAAAATGCTGTCGAGGAGATCGCGTCAGAAAAGGGCTGGTGGTTAAGTCCCGGTGGAGCGTTTTCGGAGCGTGTCTGGTTTGTGAGTCACTGTTGATCGCGGAATATTGGTTGATTATTCGGAGCCGTCCGGTGGGGATTGCGTGAGACGATGTGTCGTTGCAATGGGACCGTTTGAAGGATGTGATTCCTGGCCAGGAGGGAGTGAATTGCGGTGGCGCGTTCCGCTTCGGGCGCGGGTGCGGAGTTGCTTTGAATCGAGGGCCGAAGCGGTTTCCATTGAGGGGCTGGTTTCCAGCCCGTTGGGCTTCGCTAAGATAAGGCCGGTCCTTTGGACCTCGGTAAATTGGCTGGTTTCATTTCACACCGGCTTTGGCGGCGGCCTGGGGATCGATTTTTTTGAGGGCTCTTTCGGCGGTGGAGGCGACGAGGCGGTTGGTGCCGTGAATGCTTTCAGTGAGTGCAGGGATGGCGGCTGAGGCGGCGTTTCCGATATCACCCAATAATTGTGCAGCCTGATAGGCGATCTGATCATTAGGATTTTTTAAGATGCCAATGATAACTTCCACGACTTCAGGTTTGGCGGCGGTTTGTGGGGCCACCAGATGCAAAGCCTTCGCAGCCATCATTCGAACTTCCACGCTGGAATCGTTGAGCGTTTTCATGAGGACTGGGACGACGACATCCGCCCGTTCCGGATATTCCGCCAAAGCGAGGGCTGCATTATTCCGCAGCGCCCATTCGGGGCTTTGCATGGCAGCGATGAACTCAGGTAGCAACTCGTTTTTCTCCCGGTCCCTGCCTCTGAGGAGTCCTCTCTCGTAGCTGAAGCAGTCAATGATACTTAATCGAACGCCGGAGGTTTTCTCTCGCTTCAGCGCCTTCACCATTTCCGGAATGGCGCTTTTAGCATCAGGACCCAAACGTTCAAGCATGTTGATGGCGCACATGCGGGTTGAATATGAGTTCACCGGGACTGGCAACCAGTGTCGTAGGAAATCCGGCAGGCTTGGCCATATGCGGGCGTAACGAGATTCCAGGGGGCCATTTCCGGCATTCAAGGCCTTGACCAGCATTTCAATGCCCTGAGGGCCAAGCGCGCGCCATTGATCAGTTTCGGCGGATTCCCCTCTGTAAGTGATGCTCTTGATCCATTCGGCTTCGGTTTTGCCCTGGATCAGGCGGTAGGATTGAGCGCGGAGAATCTGCCAAGCCAAGCCGACGAGCAGGAGGGCG
>NZ_ABOX02000066.1 GCF_000172555.1 Pedosphaera parvula Ellin514 | reverse complement strand
GTGCCCCCGGCCACTCGAACCCCGCGCCAGCAATCAATTAACGGTGGAATGACGCTGGTGCCCGTGTGGATTGGTGCCAGTCCGGAAGGACCCCGGAATTCTGACATCGTCGGTGAATCTACCCACCCCATCGAGCTTATCCGCGGACGCAGCTCACGATTCTAAATAGCCGAACAACTCCTTCCGCTAGGCTTCATAACCTTCATGCCCCGGCACGCGGGGCGCGTAAACTGCAAACGAGGCGTCATGCCTGGTTTGCTACAGTGTTTGGTTGGGCGACGTTGACTTCACTCATTTGATTGCGAGGCATCGTTTGCAGGAAAATAGCTGGCTAGAACCGTGCGCTCATTCCTGAAGTAATCCCTGGGATCGCGGTCCTCAAGCTTGGCAAACGTACTTGGAACGACGCCTCTATCCAGGGCTTCAATAACCTCTTGGGGACGCGCAAAAGATCGCTCGGGATCCACCCAGATTCCGTCGAAAGTCCCTTCAAACACACCCCTATCAACAATGCCGTCTTTTGGAAAGTTGATGACTTTTTGATATCTGATCCATCGAGCCGCATAGTCAAATTCCAGGATGCACCCACGACGCGCGACGTAGTCACCAACTTTGATGTAGGTCCACCACTGCCAATCTGTTGTTACCATGTTGAATCGGATTGTTGAAATTTATCGCCTAATAATCAATATGCCCCACTCGCGCTTCTCTATGCGTCGGAAACCATGATGCCCCTGCCTGTAATTCAACTGATCTGCTTTGCTGCCTCCATGCGATGAATCCTGTTTGCATGCAAATAGCGCCGCCGCGCCGCGTAATCTTTGAAGTCCGCCCAGATTTTCCGATCCACAGTTTTGACGGTCACGGCAGCCTCGTGAACGTCACAATAGGGAATGTTTTTAACGGAGCCGTATGAAACGGAGAGTCTCCCAACCAACAAGCTGGCTAATCCAACGTTAAGCGTCTTGGCGTTGAGATGGCGGGTAGTTGGCGCGCCGCACACGATACACTCGTTCGGCCAAACACCATTCGCGATAACAGGGCAGTCAAACTCCTTTGTGTTACCAATATCCGTTTCGCGGAAAGCCCGAATTTGACCCCCATCGCTAATCAACCATTCAAAACAACCCTCACAGGCAAACTGCTTGTTTTTGTCATCGACGGATAACTGCAGGAGTGATTTGGATCCTACGTCCCTGCGGCAATACGGGCACGCGGCACACTGCGATTTGAGCATGTTTCGGATTGTATCAATCAGCACCCAAACGCCGAGTGCAATGCCTGCATACCTGACCCACTTCCAGTCGAACATCAGGCCGATGAACCAGACGATTCCGCCGATAAGAGCACAACCCAGGACCGCATAAAAGATCTTGCCCGCCTTTGCACCTGCGGAAGTCGGACGAAGTGGAGTGACCTCATCTGAGTACGGGGGAAATAGCTTCCCAACGTAGGACGGCTTCAATGTCTCTTGCATATTTTCGGCCAGCCTACCCACGTGGTTAGCTGAAGTCAATTGCCCCGAAGCGCGTGCCGCCCTGAGTAATCATTGCCTAAAAACATTCACACTTTGCCGATTGGTGGCCGTGCGCAAGCACCCCGAGCGCACGCGAGCATCTGCACCCTCAGCGACCTCTGGACGGAACGCAACGACTGCAAAGACGACGTTCCCGCCGCGTTCGCTGCAGCGCATGGTTAGGTGCCATGGGTTCGATGTCTGACTCTCCAGGTGCGAAAGCGCCATACAACAAGTGCCACGAAAACAGCGATAACCGTCCAATACCCAACAAAGAGTGCCACTGCTTGGTAGAAATGTTGCAGGTGATTCAGTAAAGGTAGGATTGGTCGATGGACCGTGTACCAGACCAGGATGGCATACCGCACCGATCCATCTGGAAGGTCCGGGCTGATAGCGGCCATAACAAGAAACATAGCGAGGCCAAAAAACACACCTCCAAGTATTCCCCAAATAAGTGCCCGAGTTACGTTCATGCGTGAAGTCGCCTAAAAATCAACATGCGACGCCTGTCGCAATAATTCCAATATACGAACAATATTTCGAAGGCTAGCCTACCCACGTGGTTAACGGAAGTCAATTGCCCCAGGGCCTTCCTTTCTGAGCCACGGGACCACGATCTCCTTTCCCTTGCGAAAAACCGTCACGGTTTTATCACTCACCGATGCCCCTGTAATCCCACGAGGTCCGCTTTTCTCCTCGCTCAAACCTCACAAATCGGCGAATATAACCATCATGAGAGGCCCCCTTCTATCCCTCCTGTTGTGGCGCACCCTCGTGCTCACGCTGGCTCTAAGCGCCTCACAAGCCAACGCCGACCAACCCTCCATATGGGAATCACGCGCCACCCAGCCTGTCCCTGCCGGAGCCAAGGTCACGCTCGAACTCGACCATCCCGAATATTTCCTGGGCGAAAATGTGCTCGTACATTTTACCCTTCAAAATATTGGCGACCAGCCATTCCAAGCCGATTTCGGCGGCGATTATCGGGGCGCAACTCGAGCTTTAAGATTCAAAGTGACGGCCACAGACGAGTCTGGCGTCGTGGCTCCGGACCCCGACCCCTCTGGAATCTGTTTCGGTGGCCTGGGCGGTCCCCGCACACTCAAGCCCGGCGACAAATTCACCGAGTCCCTGCCCTTGATGCGTTACTGCCAGATTACACAACCGGGACGTTACACCATCCGCGCGACACATGACTTCGGGTGGAAAGAGGGCGAACGGAAACGGCCAGTTGGCGAAATTACCGTCATGTTCAAAATGCCAACGCCGACGGAGGCGGAAACTTTGATCAACACGATGGAAAAAATGCCCGCCGATCCCAACCACGTCTATGGCCAGCGATCCCATAATTATCCCGATTTCACATTACTTCGCCAGCCTGTTTACCTGAAACCGCTGCTGCGCCGGGCCGAAAAAGGCAACCACAATGCCTTGGAAGGCATCGCCTGGATAGAAACAGTCGATGCAACCATGGCGCTGATTGAACTCGCCACAAACTCAGATTCAAAACTGGCGCTGGACTCCGCGCGGACACTTACCATGCGATTGCCAGATCCCAATCTTGAGAGCACCAACGGGTTTGGCGGGTTTGCGCCATTCACACGGGAAACGCGCCGGAGGCTCGTGAAACATTCCTGGGATCCAAAGCTCGCTCCTGAAGTCCGGTCACTCGCGACAAATTATCTGGCGCAACCCAGCGCCGATGAAGTCGCCGCCGGCGCATCCATGGTGCAGTGTGTCGGGACGCTTGCCGAAGCGCCGAACGTGATCGCGGCCATGGATCATGCGCTAAATCCTCTGGTAAATCCACGGCAGGACCCAAAAGATGACATCCTGGACCAGCCACAGCCCCTGCGCGAACTCATCAGCGCCATGGATGCACTCCACGGAAAAAATTACGAAGTTCACGAAGGCGCTCTGAATGGGGAGGCTCAAATTCTTTTATATTTCCACTGGCTGGCAAATCAGTCCCCGCCTCGTTCAGATCGCTGGCTGGAAACCGTCAAGGCATTCGGACCAAATTCCAAATTCCCCACACGTGTGGCCGCCCTGGAATCCATTCCCGAACCGTTGCCAGTCGAATGCATCGAATTTGTCAAAAGCCGATTGTCTGACCCCGACCTCGGCGTTTGCCGGACGGCCTGCACGGTTGCTGGAAAATCAGGGGACAAAACATTCCTGAAACCGATTCTGGAAATCATTGCGACCGAGCACCACGAATGGTTGCTGGGGGAAGCCAGTGAGGCGGCTAAAAAGTTGGGCGGCGGTTTCGCTTTACTCGACACCTGGGCCGACCGGTTGACGGACGAAAAACTTTACGGCCTCGCCCTCGATAGCCTGCAAACCGTCATCGAAGGATTACCAGGAAGCTCCTCTGGCCGGACCGATTTATCGCGCAGCGAACGAATCGCACTTCGAAACGAATGGAAATCGTTCCTGTCCAAACACGCCGATGAAATTCGCGCCGGAAAAAAATTCAAAGTGAACGACCCCGCACTGACCCCGGCGCTTTTCGGCCGCGCGCGATCCTGGCAACTCCCAAACGGAAAACCCTGGCCGATTACCGAGGAAGAAATGAACAAGCCACCCGACAAATAAAATCTGATGGCTAAAGGGACACTCATTTCCATCCATAACTCACCAGGAGAATAACCGCGTACGCGACCCGGAACTCCAATCCCTCCGCTAGGAAATCAAAACTGGGTAGCATCTCCGCGTGAGCGGGATCTAACTTTTCTTTGCCAACAATTCATTAGGAGCTTTCCCCACAAACAAACACGTCCCACAACCCGAAATCCGCCCACGCCCTCCGGAGCGCAGACGTGCAATCGGCATTGCCTCAACACGGTCACCGCGCATCACCCTGCTAAATATCCCGAAAATTTGGAATTCTGTCATTAACACCGCGGCTTCAGCCCGGTGGTCAAACACGGCGAATGGCATCCAGCCGTTTCAACGGCTTCCCCACCATCTCCTCTACCTATCCGCATAAACAATCGCCATCGCAATCAAATCCGGATACACCCGCGCATCACTATAATGCGCCTCAATCAACGCATCCGCCCCGACCTGCCGCGCCTTTTCACGGATCGCCTTGTACATATTCCGCTGGGTCTCATACGTCCCGCCCAATGCCGACACCTGCCCAATTTCCTTAAATGGACGCTTCACCTCCGACCGCTGCAAAATTGGCATCTCATAATCCTTCGGCTTGGGTGCATACGTTATCCATTCAGCATCCCTGCTTGTAGTCGCCACCTACCAAAACCAAACTTGCTGTGAGAAAGTATTTCTGGCTGACAAATCGCTAACAACCAGTATTCTGAATTAATTGAATCAGCGGGCGGCAACTCACTCCTTTAAAGCAGCACTGCAATCAGTCGGTTACGATAGCCGACAGATTGCTGACAGCTATACCTTTGCGGATTTCGAGGGAAGTCGCGCCGTTCTGAACCGTATTCCGCTGGCGGCATTTTCAGGCTACCCCTGCACTTATAGAAATGCTTGCATCGGGGTTATTTTCAACGGTGATCAACAAGAAAGATCCAACCGAGTATACAACCACCGAGCACTAGGCGCACCTCTGATTTTTGAAGTCGGCCAACAAATTGTCCAACCTTGGAGTGTTGGCCCTAATGAAGCCCGCCCCATCGGTCAGCCATTTTCTCTAGATTCTCTGGCTTCAGCATTTCTTAAACATCGCGCAATTTGGAATCCGACCGCACTGGGACGACTCAAATTGGCCTCGGATGCCAAACCCAATCGCCAACTTGACTTCTATGACACCGGGCTGTTGCCGGTCTTGGAACAATTTTTCCAAGCAAAGCTAAACGACCTACTTGAACGGGCCTTCGCTGATACGGCAGATACTTATCGCTCTGTTCACGGTAGTGAGCCTGACGTTGCCTACCTCTTTCCCTATTTATTCCGATTTGTTACTGCAAAGATCTTCATGGACCGAGCCGACGCTCAAGGTTGGGATGGCTTGGAGAACCCGCGCAAGATATTGGCCAAAGCCGAGAATCACTCAGGCTCTGGATTACTAAAAAAACTTCCCACTACTTTCCTCGACACACGGATTCTCACCAAAGCTTGGAATAGTATCTCGGGAACACTTCACTTCCAGAATCTTTCAGTGCCTGACCTAGTAGGAGTCTACGAAGACTTGTTTATCAATGAAGAGACCCGCCGCAAACTTGGGGTTCATAGCACGCCCATCGGATTGGCTTCCTATATCGTGAATAGTCTGCCGTGGGAAAAAATTCCCGTTGATCAGCGCATCGTCGTAGAGGGCTTTTGTGGCCACGGAATCTTTCTCGCGCAGGCGATGGAACGCTTGCGTTCCGATCTCGATCCCAAACTCACCCCTCGCCAACGACATCAATATTTTCAAAAGATGCTCATCGGCGTGGAAAAAGACCCACTTGCCATAGAGGTCTGCCGTCTATTGCTAACGCTCTCCGACTATCCAAACGACAATAGCTGGCAACTTTATCACTCTGACGTGTTCGACTGGCCTCAATGGGATTCAGTGCTTAAGACCGCTTCAGTGGTGCTGGCCAATCCCCCTTATGAACCTTTTCCTACTGAAACGCGGAAACACATAACTGCCACCAAAGCACAACCTCCTGCTGAATTTATCCAACGCCTAATGCGCCAACCACCGTCAATGTTGGGCTTGGTTTTGCCGCAGAGCTTTCTCAGCAGCCCCTCCTATCAAGAGGCAAATCGTCAAATTGCACAACATTACGCAGACGTATCCATCGTCGAACTCCCCAAGCTTTTCAAGTATGCTGATAACGAGACAGTTGCCTTACTTGCATCTGAGCGCCGCAACGTAGGGAAACAGGTTTCCGTTCGCTACTCGGAGGTACCATCAGAAAGGGTAGAAGAGTTCCTGGGAGATTTCAAAGTAGAGGCCGAACGGTCAGGAAAATTGGATCTACCTGCCACGTCAAAGGATTTTACACTGTGGATTCCACCTAAAGGTTCGCTTTTTGACCAATTTCCTAAGCTTCCAAAACTCGGTGAGCACACAGAAATTCACGTGGGCATTCAATGGAATTCACGTACTGATGGCAAACCCCGGACCTCTCCCAGAACTGATGTAGCATCAGATTCGCCCAAAAAGGGCTTCAAACGAGGCGCCGAGAAAATGGCTGACAATCTTACACAGTTCGGCCTAAGACAAGTTCGGTTTTTATCGCTTCGTCAGGAACATTTATGGGCGCGGGCCACGGCATGGAAGCTCCCATGGGAGGCTCCTAAAGTTGTTTGTAATCGCTCTCGGTTCGAACGAAAATCACCTTGGCGCTTGGCCGCCTTTGCAGACCTCGAAGGCTTAGTATTCACGCAACAGTTCTGCGCAATTTGGACCGAGAGAGAGCTTTCTGAACTTGCAGTTACAGCTGTCTTATCCTCACCTATCGCCAATGCCTTCAGCTTTGAGAGGGACTTGGATCGTGACAATCATATTGCAACGTTGTTAGCTCTGCCCATTCCTAAGTTGGAACACTTATCAAGATCTAGCCCAATTCATCAGCAAGCCAAGAAGCTTCAATCATTATTGTTGCCGCGTGATTTCATTCAGCAAGTCTCGACGGACGAAATAACCGAAGCACTTGTTCGCCTTGATGCCGCCGTGCTCGAAGCGTATGAGCTTTCCGCGCGCGCGCAACGACTGTTGCTTAAACAATTTCAGGGTTGGAGGCGTCCGGTGGCGGTGCCTTTCACAGGATATTTTCCCATGCACTTCAAAGATGTGCTCACGCTAAAAGATTTCATAGCCATTCAGTACGACTGGGAATCGACTAATGAACAGCGATGCGACCTCATTGAAAAAGAACTATCGAAAGCAGGTCTTACAGTGGAGGAGCGTAAAAATCTGGATCATCTGCAACATCTCGCCGACCTTATCATCCGCCTTAAGGAACCCTATCCATTGGAAGAACTCAGCAATCTTGTCGCGGAACTTAAAGCCAAGGGGAAATGGAAACCTTCGACCTGACACGTGAGAGCGACCGCCTAGCCCTCGTTGACCGGGTTTTTGTCTATCCGGAGGAACCGCATCAGCGGAGACATGGTCCTGCCGGGTACACTGATTACGAAAGCTACCGAGATTGGTTACGCGACGAATTCCTTTACCGTTGTACTTTTTCGCTATTAAGAGAGACATGGCCACAAACAAGGTTTCATATCGATCACTTTGTCCCGCAGACTGAACGTCCCGACCTCGTTTGCGACTATGATAATTTAATTTTATTAGAAGGACGTCTGAATCTCGTGAAAGGCAGGCGGCGAGTGCCCGATCCGTGCAAGGTGGCGCTCGGGAGGTGTCTCTATGTTCATATGAAGGGAGAAAAGATGGGCTGTATTGAAGCTCGCAATGAGGTTGGCGAAAAAATCATTCGTGTGCTCCGGCTCGACAGTGACGATGCAACTCAGGTGCGTCGCGATTGGATTCAAATCTTACGCTCAGTTGCGCAAACGGACGAACCTCTCTTTCGAAAATTTATTGGTTACCCAAAAAAACTTCCCGACCTTAAAAGAGCTAAAGTGTCAAGCAATTGCCGTTTAGCAGGCCTGAAGCAGAGCGCAAAGTACCTTGCGGACTTAGGCACATTGCCGGAGTGGTATTGAACTTAATACGTTGACATCCAATTCACCCTCCTATAGCTCATTTAGTTGAGGGGGGACGCACACCATCCCCCCACAACCGCAATACCCCAAACCTTTCCCTGATCATCTCCGGCCGACTGATCAATCATCCACCATTTCCAACACCCGCTTCCACCCTTCCGGCGTATGAAAACGACGCCACGCATCCTCCTGCGCTCATTTCAATTCCTCTTCCCATTCCGCCGGCAAAAGCAATTGCGCAATCGCCTTGCTGTACTTGTCCGGACAGATATCCCTCTTGATCTCCGGCTCACTCAGCCCGTGAGAGCCGCCGCAAACCCTCTTAATTTCACCCGCAGATTTTCCCGCAAAAACTTTTTCGTCGCTGCATTGCTCTGCACATCCGCAAATTCCGCCCCGGGATTATTTGGATCCAGATAAACCATCTTGCAACCATAATGCCGAACCAGCACCAACTCACCACAATGATGGTAAATTGCATGCAGCAGCTTATATTTCATCGGCGTCTTCCACGGAAAAGCCACCTTCAACTTCTTAATTAACTCCGCTTTTCGATTCGGCATCACCGTGCCTTCCCCACCGGCCACACCGCATCCGCCCCCTGCCATAAATCCATCCCACCCTGCCCGCCATCATCCTTGCCATCCTCCCCCACCGAATACAGCACAAAGGTCGAATCCGCATTGCATCGATAAACCAACGGCTTCCCGCTCATCAAATCCATCGGCACCTCGTGCAAAAACTCAGGCACCAGCGCCGCCAATGTCGACGGCAGATGACCGTGCCTCAGCTCATATCGTTTCAAAGCGATGGCGGTAATGGCCAACCGGCGTAGCGTCTCGGTGCGCACCGCTATCTGCAAAGACCTCGAGAGATTAGGGAATATGTATGCTGTCGCCCAATAACTGTGAATGCCATCACCGGATACCTCCACCTCAAACCTCTGCCAGAGATTCGAATTAATCAGGCTCACTTCCGGCCACGGCCGCCCCGCCTTGAGGAGCCGCACCGTGTCGATGAACTCGCTCATCTGCCGCAAATGCAATAACTCATCCGCATCCATGCTCGTCGCCTTGTAAGTCACCGGAAGCACCTGCTCCTTCCAGAACTGCGCCAGGGGAGTCTTGTTCATCATCATCATTGCCGTTTTTCCCACGTTCTGAAACGGAATGATCTGCCAAAAACTTTGGCCTTTCGCCCGGCGAACATTCTCCATGATAATCACACCCTCCGCTCGCGTCCCCAAAAAGCCTCGCTCCGCCCCCTCCATCACCTCCACCTGCTCCCAATCGCGCTGCAATGCGACCAGTTGCTCTTCGTTCCATCCCGGTGCCTGCAATGCCTCCCAGGTCGCCCGCAATCCCATCTCTGCAAAGGTGACGCGCGCCATCTGGTGCACCAGCATCGGTTCATTGCGATACAATTGCGCCGACCCGGCCAAGGCATGCAAATCCGTCACCGCGCCAGCCAGATTGCCCCGGTGCAGTTCCCCGATCTCCGCATTCACCAAACCATAGGCCAATGGTCGATCCCGCATGAATGTCCTCGGCGGCCCACTGGTGGCAGTCAGAATCGTATTCTGATAAATCCATCCCGTATCAGGCGTGGGATGCTCCAAAGCCTGCTTATAAATTTCCAACTTACCCGCTATCGCCGCGTTCGTCCGATTAAAATCCGCCCACTCAATCCTCAAATGGATGTTTGTCTTGCTCGAATTCCCATTATCTGGATTAAGCCATAATTCACCACCCCAAGCCACCCGCGCCCTGCCAGGCGAAACAAATTCCATTAACGAACACGGAACTGGAGCCGGACGCACAAAGGAATTGGTCGCATAAGCCCCGGACATAATCGCAGGGGAAATAAAAACAGCCCGGGACGCCACCTGCTCCGCATTCGTGGACGGCGGGATTGCCAATTCCGTGAAGGTCAACTTCTCACCCTTGGCCCGCAACTCCGCCTGGTATCGTCTCAATTTTCCGCGACTGCCCGACGAGGAGATCGTGAGCACAATACCCGCCATCACCACCAAAACGGCGGGCAGCATTATCAGGATGCGTATTTTTCTGCTCACGTAAAATATCCAGCCCCAACCCGCCTACATGAGCAATCACCATGCCATCAACCACCTATACTGAACACCTCCACACCCGAAGTGGCCCACCGATACAACCCATCACCATCCAGGTTCGGAGTCCCGCCTTCAGGAGGTGCCTTTGTCACGACTCAACCACTGCACGCCAACTCCTCCCGCAAGCGCCCATCACCTTCATCCCGCATTCCCAAGGCCCAACGGGTCGGCTTTATCTTAGCCCAGTCCATCGGACTGGGTCCGCGCCAAATAGAGCACCCGCTTCGGCCCACGCTGTGAAACACCTCAACGATCGTAACCGAAGCGGCATCGCCACGCCCGATCTCGTTCATCTCCCCCCTTCTCAATCAACCCTCACGGGGTACCTCCAGCAAAAGCTGAAAAATCTGAAGCAGAGGAATCAGAAAAGGCAACGCACAGGAAAACCAAAAACCCAGACTATATGCCGTACTCCGATACCTCCCCACATCCTTCGGGCGAATCAGCCGTTCCGAAATGGGCCCGACGAAGTAACACACATTGGCGCAAGCCATGAATAATAGGTAACCGATCACCTGAGTAGCTATCGTGAACAAGGTAATCCTTCCGTCCATGCCAAAATAATCCACTGGCGAGGAAAAGAACATCACCGCATACAGAAAAAACGCCAGAATGCCTGACACCGCCAGCCCCAGATTATATCGCAATCTCCACGTCGCCCACCAGGCGCGTGCCGGCAGTTGCCCATCCATCACCTCAATCATCATTGAAGACATAAAACTAAAAACTTAAATCGGTATCAACCAACAACCCACGACGGCCATCGCGTGACAGAGCTGATCAAAAGAGAAAATGCCAGACGGTTCCCCCCTCTACCTTTGCAATGGGAGAGGGCCGGGGTGAGGGAAAATGCGCCCAGAATTTCCGCCGCTTCGGGGACCACCCATGTCGCAAACCTTCAGTTCTGTTCCATAGGACTTGCCCAACCCGTGTAGCTACCATAGATACTGTTGCTCGGCCCCTCAGAAAAAAACTGTGGACCCGCTTCGTTCTCACCTCACCATCCCCACACGCTCCGGCGGCGAATATCGAAACCACACCCGCCCCAACACATTCGTTCCCGGCACAAAACCCCACACACGACTATCCGAGCTCGCCGCTGAATTATCCCCCAACACAAAAATCGAATTCGTCGGCACCGTCACCGTGTCATTGCTCGTCAGCAAATACTTCGCGTAACTCGACGGCAAATACACATATTGAATCGCTCCCGTCGAACTCTGCAAACTCACCGGCTGCTCATTCACCAAAAGTTTTCCATTCACCAACCGCAACGTCTCCCCCGGCGACCCCGCCACCCGTTGCGACAACACATTCCCCGGCGGCAGCGACGCAATGCCATCCGTCTTGAACACCACCAAATCCCCGCGACGCGGCTTGCAAAACAGATACGTCACCCCCTCCATCATCACATAATCCCCCGACACCAACGTCGGCTCCATCGCCGCCGAAGGCACCGAGAACGGCCGCAACAACCCAAACGCCCGCAGCAACATCAACCCCACGCCGAAGACCGCAATGCACAGTGCGACCGAAACCAAAATCTTATTCCGCCGCTCATTCGTCGCGCTCTTCGTTTTGGATTTGGATGTGGATTTGGAAACTCTCGCCATTGTGATTCAGGTTATCCGCTTTCAAACTCATCGTAAAGAACCGGAAGCCGATTTTCCATATGCACGCTCACCGAAACAGCTTTGCCCTCTTGGAAGCTGGTTTTGGAACTTGACAAATTGCTTTTACTCTTTTAAAACTTCGTTACCGAATAGTCACTCCGCCGTCTTCGGCTAGTCACATCCGCCCGGATAATCTTGCGACATTGGATCAGACGCATCTTGTGTTGCTCTAACCGGTTCGATCCATTGTCACACATCACATATCTATATATGAAATATCTTTTCGACGTCTCCCCCGCCGCTCTCGTCCTGGCTTTGAGTGCCACGGTTGCAATCCTTTTTCTAGGATTTCTGTTGGCTCCTTCCCACCTCCGCCGAATCAAACGCCGTCTGCGCGGCTCCCGACGCCATGCTCGAGCAAGATCATGATGCTGATCTTGGGAAAAGCACACCCGCCGCGAGAACCAGCCCAACCCGGACTCCTTGGCTGAAAACACACTGAATTTCGCTTCTTCCGATATCGCAACCCACGACGGCATCGGCTGAAAATGAATTCTCCTTTTCTGTAAAACGACCTACACCCGTCATGTTCAATTCCACATCATTATAGATAGGTCGGACCTCACCTCACCCTTCCCACGCGATCCAACGGTAAATACCGAAAACTGATCCGTCCCATCACACTCTCAGCTGGCACAAAACCCCACCTCCAACATAAACCTGACCTTTTTGCCGCTCCGGACTTACCTACAAAAAATAGAGCCTTGGTGTTCAAACCATAGCTCCTTCCAATCCAAGCAATTAATTACACAGCTCCAGCCATCTCCTCCACGACATTGGACAACGATTTTATCTCATGGTACTGGTTGATGAGCGGCTTTACCTTAATTAGAAGCCGTCAAAGGAGTGGAGTGCAGACAGCCAATCGGCGCGATGGTGTATGAAAAAAACCATTTCAACAGAAACAAGGCAGTGTCCTTACTGGAACCACTTTCTTCACGAATCTAATGACCAGAAACGAAACGGATTTCCATGAAAAAACCAATTTCTCACGATCATAGTCACGACGGCATTGACCGCCGTGGATTTCTCGAGTGCATGGCCTGGGTGGGCACCGGGATTATTTACAGCTTCAGCGGCGGCATCCTCCGCTCCCAAACCATTGGTGAAACCGCTCCGCCGAACGCCGCCGGACAGTCAACCGACTTTACCTTTGTCCAGATCAGCGACAGCCATATCGGATTCAATCGTCCGCCGAACAAGGACGTCACCGCCACCTTCAAGGAGGCTGTAGACAAAATAAATGCCATGCCTCAACCGCCCGATTTTATCATCCACACGGGCGACCTCAGCCATCTGTCCAAGCCTTCGGAATTCGACACCGTGGACCAGGTGCTCAAGAGTGCCAAGACAAGCCAGATTTTCTACGTGCCTGGTGAGCACGATGTGCTGACCGACACCAAGGATTTTCTTGAACGCTACGGCAAGAATGCCAAAGGCGACGGTTGGTACAGTTTTGATCACAAGGGAGTCCACTTTATCGGACTGGTCAACGTGGTCAACCTGAAGGCCGGAGGTCTGGGCTTGCTCGGGCCGGAACAACTGGAATGGCTCAAGAATGACGTCGCCAACCTGTCCACCAGCACGCCCATCGTGGTCTTCGCTCACATCCCTCTCTGGGCAGTTTATCCCGACTGGGGCTGGGGCACGGACGATGGCATGCAAGCAATCTCCTATCTCAGACGCTTCGGCTCGGTCTCGGTCTTGAACGGCCACATCCATCAGATCATGCAGAAGGTGGAAGGCAATATCACCTTTCACACCGCGCTGGCCACCGCATTCCCGCAGCCGCGTCCGGGCAAGGCATCAGGTCCCGGGCCGATAAAAGATGTCCCGCCGGACAAACTGCGCAGCATGCTCGGCTATGCCACGGTCAATTACGTCCAAGGCAAACATCCCCTGGCCGTGATTGATTCAACACTCGCCGGCACTCCGCCCGACAAGGAGTCCGATCCGGAAGTGAAGATCGATAACTTCACCTTCACACCGAAAACCCTGACGATTCATCCGGGCGAAACCGTGACCTGGATAAACCGGGATGACGTGCCGCACAAGGTCGTGAGTGTGGATAAGAAGTTTGCCTCGCAGGCGCTCGACACCGATCAGAAATTCTCCCACACCTTCACCGACGCCGGCACTTACAAATATTACTGTTCCATCCATCCTCGCATGACAGGAACAATTGTCGTGAAGTAACGGAAGCCATCTTCATGGTGAAGCTTTTATGAACGCTCCACTCGCCGCCAATCTCACCTTGGTGATTGAACTTGCGATGGGATTTGCGCTGATATTCGGCGTAGGACTCGTCTGGCGGCGGCGTTATCGTGCCCACGCAATCTGCCAATCAACTGTGGTGTTGCTGAACCTCGTGGTGATCGGGCTTGTCATGATGCCGTCATTTCGCAGCCAGGTTGCCCCGGTGATTCCACACCGGCTGCATGATTCTTACTTCGCCATCGCCACGGCCCATGCCGCCGTCGGTGTCATTGCAGAGCTGTTTGGCATCTACATCCTGCTCGTTGCCGGCACGAACCTTCTGCCCCGGCGTCTGCGCTTCAGCAACTACAAGCCTTGGATGCGCACGGCCCTTGCCCTGTGGTGGCTCGCTCTGCTTCTAGGACTCACCACCTATGCCCGCTGGTATATCGCGCCGCCCTCCACCCAACTTGAACAGTCTGGCTCATGGCTCGCAAATAATGCTTCATCAAATAAAATGATGGAAGTGCGAAAGGATTTTCCATGATTGCCATCAAACGAGCCTACGACCCAGCGGAAAAAAGCGATGGCACACGTTTCCTCATCGACCACCTCTGGCCGCGCGGTGTGAAGAAGGAAGCCCTGCACATCCAGAGCTGGATTAAAGCCGTCTCTCCCAGCGACCAATTACGAAAATGGTTTGGACACGAACCCTCGAAGTGGAAGGAGTTCCAACACCGTTACTTTGCCGAACTAAAGGATAAACCCGAAGCTTGGAAACCACTATTAGCCGCCGCCCAAACCGGGAAAGTCACCCTGATCTACAGCGCCAAAAATACCGAACACAACAACGCCATCGCCCTGAAAACCTTTTTGGAAAAGAAGCTGGCCACCAAGCCCCGTAAACCACGCACCAAACTCGTTCCAGCCTGACCTATGTTTTCCCCAACGGACAATGGACTTTCACAAACTCCGGACTTCCCCCCATGCCCCACTACAACTATTTCATCATCGGCGGCGGTATGACCGCCGAGGCCGCCACCAGCGGCATCCGCGAAATTGATTCCACCGGCACCATCGGCCTCATCAGCATGGAACCGGACACTCCCTATGATCGCCCCCCGCTCACCAAAGGACTCTGGAAAGACCAAAAGTTTGATTCCATTTGGCGTAAAACCAAAGAGCGCAACGTCACCCTCCACCTTGGCCGAAAAGTCGAAACCCTCGACCTCCAAAACAAACGCCTCAGCGACGATCAAAAGAACATTTACACGTACGATAAGCTCCTCCTCGCGACTGGAGGCTCTCCTCGTCATCTCCCCTTCGGCGGAGACAACATTATTTACTACCGCACCGTGGAAGACTACCGTCACCTGCGCAAACTGACGGAGAGCAACCAAAAGTTCGCCGTCATCGGCGGCGGATTCATCGGCTCCGAAATCGCCGCCGCCCTGGCCATGAACCGGCAGCAGGTGACCATGCTCTTCCCCGGCACCGGCATCGGCGGCCACCTCTTCCCGCCCGATCTCTCCGAGTTTCTCAACAATTTCTACCGCCAAAAAGGCGTCGAAATCCTGGCTGGAGAAACCGCCTCGGCTCTCGAGCCAAAGGACACCCAATTCATTCTCAAAACCCGCAGCGGCCGCGAAGTCACTGTCGATAGCGTGGTCGCCGGACTCGGCATCCAACCCAATGTCGACCTTGCCCAAAGTGCCGGGCTGAAGGTAACCGACGGCATCGTGGTCGATGAATTTCTACGCGCCACCCATCCTGATGTTTACGCCGCGGGAGACGTCGCTGCATTTCTTAATCCCGCGCTGGGCAAGCGCATCCGCGTCGAACACGAAGACAACGCCAACACCATGGGCCGCAACGCCGGAAGAAACATGGCCGGAAAATCCGAACCGTATTATCACCTCCCGTTCTTCTACTCTGATCTCTTTGAACTGGGCTATGAAGCCGTCGGCGAACTGGACGCGCGCCTCGAAACCGTGGCCGATTGGAAAACCCTTTTCCACGAAGGCGTCATCTACTATCTGCGTGAAGGTCGAGTGCGCGGCGTCCTGTTATGGAATGTTTGGGGCCAAGTCGACGTCGCCCGCCAGCTCATCGCCGAACCCGGCCCCTTTCATGCCGAAAATCTTAAAGGAAAACTACCCAAGCCCGGCTGACTTTGGAGTATACCTCTCAATCTACGGAGCAGGCGCTGTTTTTTTAGTCGCTTGTCCAGCTGACGGCAGCTCAGAAACCTTCCATCCTCCCCCCAATGCATTAATCAACTGCACACTCGCTGTCATCTGCTGAATCCGAATAGTCATGGCTGTTTCCTGGTTGTTCAACAGGGCGGTTTGAGCCGTGAGTACATTGAGATAACTGTTAATTCCGGTCTTATATCCGTATATGGTGAGGGCCAGACTCCGCTCAGCGGATTTCACGGCAACTTCCTGCTGTTGCAATTGCTGCGATAAAATCCGCAGGGCCGCAAGATTATCCTCCACATTCACAAAAGCCGTCAACACCGTCTGCCGATAGTCCGCCACCGTCAGGTTGTAGGTTGCCCAAGCCTGCTGAGTCACCGCCGCACGCCTGCCGGCATCGAACAATGTCTCCGCCATGGCTGCACCGATCGACCACACGGCACTGGGGCCAGTGAGCAAATTTGCGGTTGTGACACTTTGAAATCCTGAGGAGGCAGTCAACGTAATCGTAGGGAAATAGGCCGCCCTGGCCACGCCAATCTGAGCGTTGGCCTGGGCCACAATGCGTTCCGCCGCCGCTATGTCCGGACGCCGTTCGAGAAGTTGGGACGGCACCCCGACAGGAATCGCCGGCGGAGATGCCTTCAGCGGCCGCGCTGGGACTGAAAATGTCGATGCCGGCTTGCCAATCAAAAGCGCGATCGCATGCTCGAACTGGGCTCGCTGAACACCCAGGGAAGTGGCCTGTGCCACGGTCGTTTGGAGCTGAGTCTCTGCGAGCGCCACATTCACATCCGAGTTGATGCCTGTCGTAAAAAGCGCTTTTGTCAGGTCCAACGTTTTTTGGAAAGAAACAACCGCTGAATCCAATATCTCCTTCAACGCATCCTGTCCACGAAGTTCAAAGTAAACGGCGGCCATGGCCACCTGATTGGTGAGCTTCACATTTTCAAGGATGGCCGCGCTCGATTGTGCCGCCGCGATGTCAGCTTTGACAGTATTTCGAATGCCGCCCCAGAAATCCGGATCCCAGGTAGCATCAAACGGCAGCGCGTACAAGGTGAAAGCCCTTCCCGACGATCCGTTGGTGGAAAAGCTAGAAGCGAACGAGGTTGTTCCCGTCGCGGATGTCTTTGATCGGGTGACGGATGGCCCCATTGTCGCGGTCGGAAAGTATTGCGAACGCGCCTGTCTTACGATGGCTCGTGCAGCCGCGAAATTGGCCACGGCTGCCGCCACATTTTGGTTGGAAATAGTCACCTGCTCTTCGAGCGCGTTTAATTCCGGATCATTGAATACTTCCCACCATTTCCCACGAATCTCGTGATCCTTCGGCTGCGCTCTCGCCCAACCTTCCATTTCCTTGAAGGCTGCGGGAGTTTGCACGGAAGGCCTGTTATACTTCGGGGCGAAATTGCATCCCGACCACCAGAGCGTAACCATCAACAAGGAAACCAGGATTTGAAATCTGCCATCCAGGCATTTCCTTTCCCCCCTTGAAGAATCAATCCTCGCGTTCATAAATTACTTTCATCCTGGAGCGCCTTGTGGAGCCACACGTGAGGACTTCTGCCTCATCGCCTGCCACCAAAGGCGGAAGCGGTCGAGGTACAGGTAGATCACGGGTGTGGTGTAAAGTGTCAGCACCTGGCTCACCAACAATCCTCCAACAATGGCGATGCCAAGTGGACGCCGCAACTCTGAGCCTGTTCCTGTTCCCAAAACCAACGGCAGGGCGCCGAGTGCCGCCGCCATGGTGGTCATTAAAATCGGACGAAACCTCAACAAACATGCCTGATGGATCGATTCCCGCGGGCTTTTCCCTTCATCCCGTTCGGCCACCAGTGCAAAGTCGACAAGCAGGATTCCGTTCTTTTTTACAATTCCAATGAGCAGAATGACCCCGATCAACGCAATCACGCTGAGGTCAACACGGCAGATCATCAACGCCAGCACCGCACCCACACCTGCCGATGGCAGCGTTGACAGAATGGTGATGGGATGAACATAACTCTCATACAAAATACCCAGCACGATGTAGACAGCTAATAAAGCAGTCACGATCAGCAAAGGTTCAGTCGCCAGAGAGGCCTGGAATGCCTGCAATGTTCCCGAAAAGTTTCCATGAACTGTCGCCGGCAAACCGACGCTTTGCTCCATCTGACGAATCAGCCCCACAGCATCACTCAGCGCCATCCCCGATATAAGATTGAAGGAGAGCGTCACCGAAGGAAACTGGCCCTGGTGATTCACCGCGATCGGTGCCGTATCCTCCCCGAAATGCGTCACCGCCCTCAGCGGCACCACACCGTTGGTTGACCGCACATAGATGTCATCCAGGCTCTCCGGGCTTTGCCAAAACTGCGGCGCTACTTCCAGGACAACATGATACTGATTCAACGGTGTAAACATGGTTGATACTTGCGCCTGCCCAAAGGCCAGCTCCAGGGTTTGGTCCAGAAGATTCGCGCTGATTCCCAGCCGCGCCGCTGTTTGACGATCGTAAACCAGCGCGGCTTGAAGTCCGTTGTTCCGCTGGTCACTGTTCACATCGGTAAAGCCCGGAAGCTCTCTCATCCGTTGCAGCAAAATCGGCCCCCATTTGGCAAGCTCCTTCAAGTTTTCGCTCTGGATCGTATATTGATATTGCGCATTGCTCTGCCGGCCTCCGATGCGCAAGTCCTGGCTGGCCTGCATGAAAACGGATGCTCCGCGCACCACTGCCAGCCTGGGACGCAATCGGTTGATCACCTGGTCGGCAGTAACCTTGCGTTCAGCCAGCGGCTTCAACGCCATGTAAATCGTTCCGCTATCAATCGCATTGTTGCCGCCGGTGAAAGCCACCGCCGTGTCCACCGCCGGATCGGCTTTGATGATATTTACAAAACGAATCATTCGGTCCTGCATCGCTTGAAAGGAAATCTGCTGCTCGCCTTGAATCGCACCAATGATGCTCCCGGTATCCTGTTGCGGAAAAAATCCCTTCGGTACCACCATGAATAGCAGAACATTAAGAATCACCGTAATCACAAAGATGCAAAGCGTAATGGCCTGATGTCGCAGCACCCAACCCAGACTCCGCTCATAGGCCCACAACATCCTGTCAAACACCCTGCCCATGGTGCGATAAAATCTTCCCTGCTCCTCCTCCCGTTGAAGCCTTAGCAACCTTGCGCACATCATGGGCGTGGTGGTGAGGGAAACGACGAGTGAAACCATGATCGCCACCGATAACGTGACCGCAAATTCCCGAAACAAACGCCCGACAATCCCTCCCATCATCAAAATTGGAATGAACACAGCCACCAGGGAAATACTGATGGAGAGGACCGTGAAACCAATTTCGCGAGCACCTCGCAACGCTGCTTCCAGCGGCGTAAGTCCACGCTCAAGATAGCGCGTAATATTTTCAATGACCACAATCGCATCATCGACCACAAAGCCGGTCGAGATGGTAAGAGCCATCAACGAAAGATTATCGATGCTATAACCACACAAATACATGACTCCAAACGTGCCAATCAGCGAAACCGGAACCGCCACGCTCGGTATGAGTGTCGCACGCACATTGCGCAGGAAGAGAAACACCACGAGGATCACCAGCACAGTGGAGATCAACAAGGCGCGTTCCACGTCCCGCACTGATGCCCGAATGGTGGTCGTCCGGTCAACCGCAATGTGAAGACCCATCGCCGAGGGAATCGAAGCTTTCAGCGATGGCAAAGCGGCTAAAACCCGGTCAACAGTATCGATAATATTGGCTTGGGGTTGCCGAAAGATGATGACCACCACGCTTGGGATTCCATTAAAAAAACCCGCCGCTCGTATGTTCTCCACTGAGTCATGCACATCGGCCAGATCTGACAGCGTCACAGCTGCGCCATTGGTGTAGCTGACAACGAGTCCCTTGTACGCCTCGGCTTTGAGCAACTGATCGTTCGACACGATATCGGCGGTGCATTGTTCATCCCAGAACTGTCCTTTGGCCAGGTTGGCATTTGCCTGCCTCAAAATGTTGCTGACCTGCTGAAGGCCAAGGCCATAGGCACTCAATTGGGTCGGATTGACATCCACACGCACGGCCGGGAGTGAACTGCCTCCCACAATCACCTGCCCGACTCCGTCAATTTGTGACAACCTTTGCTGTATGATGGTTGAGGCTGCGTCGTACAAATGCCCTCGATCAAATATCTCCGATGTCACCGCCATGACCATGATCGGCGCATCAGCAGGATTCACTTTCCGGTAGGTGGGATTGCTGGGCAGATTCGAGGGCAGATAACTCCGCGCAGCGTTAATGGCAGCCTGTACATCTCTGGCCGCACCATCGATGTCCCGATTCAAATCAAACTGGAGGGTGATGCTCGTCGAGCCAAGAAAACTTGCCGAGGTCATCTCCGTCACACCGGCAATATGACCAAATTGCCGTTCCAATGGCGCGGCCACAGACGATGCCATGATCTCTGGACTCGCCCCCGGCAACATGGCTTGAACTGAAATGGTTGGGAAATTGATCTGTGGAAGTGGTGATACCGGCAACAGCCTGAAAGCAACAGCTCCGGCAATCGCAATCGCAATCGTCAACAAAGTTGTGGCGACTGGCCGATTAATAAATGGAGCAGAAATATTCATGGCCTTTGTTCCAGAGTTGAAACCTCACCTCCCCCTTCAGCGTGCGGACGGCCTCGTTTGCTTGTAAATCGGTCGAAGAATACGTAGATGACCGGCGTCGTGTAGAGCGTGAGCAACTGGCTCACAATCAATCCCCCTACAATGGTTATCCCGAGAGGATTTCGAAGTTCTGACCCTGTGCCGGTTCCCAGCGCCAGTGGCAGGCCACCCAGTAACGCAGTCATCGTCGTCATCATGATCGGTCGAAATCGCAACAAACTCGCCTGATAAATCGCCTCGACCGGTCCCTTGCCTTCTCTGCGTTCAGCCTCCAGGGCAAAATCGACAATCAAAATTCCATTCTTCTTGACGATGCCAATGAGCAGGATGATGCCGATCAGTGCAATGACACTTAGATCAGAACGGCAGACGAGAAGAGCCAGGAGCGCACCAGCACCCGCCGAAGGTAAAGTGGATAGAATGGTAATGGGATGAATGTAGCTCTCGTAAAGAACACCGAGCACAATGTAAACAATCACCAGGGCTGCCAGAATCAGCAGTGGCTCATTCGTCAATGAGGCATGAAACGCCTGGGCCGCGCCCTGGAACGCTGCCTGGATGGAAGCCGGCATTCCAAGTTCCTGCCGGACATGTTCAATCGCCGCAGTGGCTTCCCCCAGTGAGGCACCCTTCGCAAGATTAAAAGAAATGGTAACGACTGGAAATTGCCCCTGATGGTTGACTGATAAAGGGCCGCTTCGTGTCTCGAAATGAGTAAATGTGCTGAGCGGCACGGCTCCGCCTTCCACTGAGCGAACATAAATGTCATGCAATCTGTCCGGATGCTTCTGAAAATCCGGCAGTGCCTCCAATATCAGGTGATACTGGTTCAACTGGGTGAACAGCGTTAATATCTGGCGCTGCCCAAAAGCATCATAAAGCGTCCCATCAATCACCTGCGCCGTGATTCCGAGTCGCGAAGCGGTCTGCCGATCAATCACCAGCACAGTCTGCAATCCTCCTAACTGCTGATCCGTCGCGAGGTCGCGAAGGTCCGGCAATTCCTTCAAACGGTCCATTAGCTTTGCAGTCCAGAAATTCAATTCATCAGCATCAGGATCTTCGAGCGTATATTGATACTGTGTCCGGGTAACCCGATTCTCAATCGTCAAGTCCTGCACCGGCTGCATATACAGCGTGATGCCCTCCACCTGACTCAGTTCCGGCTGCAATCGCCGCATTATTTCATTGACGCCGGTCCGACGCTCCTCGAGTGGTTTGAGATTGATGAGGATGCGACCGCTGTTCAGCGTTGTATTGACACCATCCACGCCGATGAAGGAGGAAAGGCTGGCCACCGCAGGATCTTTGAGAATGACGCGGGCAAGCGCTTCCTGTCTTCTGGCCATTGCAGGGAAGGAGGTTGTTGCCGGCGCTTCCGAGATGCCTTGAATCACACCCGTGTCTTGAATCGGAAAGAATCCTTTCGGCACGAAGATGTATAATAAGACTGTGAATACAAGCGTCAGGGCCGCGACCAGCAGTGTCAGAATCTGGTGTCTGAGCACCCAGCGGAGAGTCCACCCATAAAAAGCGATTACTCTTTCGAGAGTCCTCTCCGATGCCTTGGAAAAACGTCCACCCTGACCCTCAGCCTTCGCGCGCAATAGTCGGGAGCACATCATCGGGGTGAGCGTCAAGGAAACAACTGCCGAGATAAGAATCGTCACGCTGAGCGTCACCGCAAATTCACGAAACAGCCTCCCCACAATGTCTCCCATGAATAACAGCGGAACCAATACAGCGATCAATGAAATGGTAAGCGACATGATGGTGAACCCGATTTGTTCAGACCCCTTCAAGGCTGCCTGAAGTGGCGCGTCTCCCTGCTCAATGTAGCGGGCGATGTTCTCAATCATCACGATGGCGTCATCCACCACAAACCCTGTCGAAATGGTCAACGCCATCAAGGTCAGGTTATTCAGGCTATAGCCAAGCAGGTACATGGCGCCGAAGGTGCCGACGAGTGAGAGTGGCACTGCGACGCTTGGAATGATGGTTGCCGAAACGGTTCGCAAGAAGAGGAAGATCACCAACACAACCAGCACCACGGTTAACGTGAGTTCAAACTGAATGTCCCTCACGGATGCACGAATGGTACTGGTACGATCGGTGAGCACAGAAGTCTGTATTGAAGCTGGCAAGGTGGACGTCAACTGTGGCAGGCGCGCTTTTATGCGATCCACGACCTGGATGATGTTGGCGCCGGGTTGACGCTGGATGTTGACAATCACCGCCGGAAAATCATTCATCCACGCGGCCTGTTTTATGTTTTCAACACCGTCCACCGCCAACGCGACATCCTTCAGCATCACCGGCGCCCCATTGGTGTAGGCCACCACAACCGAATGATACTCCTCGCTCGTCAGCAGCTGATCATTGGCTCCAATCTGATAGGATCTATGCGGACCATCAAAATTACCCTTCGCCTGGTTGATGCTGGTTTGCTGCAGGACAGTCCGCATGTCCTCAAGGTTGATCCCATAAGCCGCGAGCGCTGTTGGATTTGCCTGGATGCGAATGGCTGGCTTCTGCCCACCCGCGATGCTCACGAGGCCGACACCCGGCAGTTGAGAAATCTTCTGCGCCAGGCGGGTGTCTGCCAGGTCTTGAACTTTGGATAAGGGAATGGACTTCGAAGTCAGTGCGAGCGTGAGAATCGGCGCATCGGCAGGATTGGATTTGCTGTAAATCGGAGGGCTCGGAAGATCGATCGGGAGGAAGGTTTGGGCCGCGTTGATCGCCGCTTGCACCTCCTGCTCGGCCACATCGATGTTGAGATAAAGTTCAAACTGCAGGACTATCACTGAACTCCCTCCCGAACTCGTCGAGGTCATCTGGTTAAGCCCCGGCACCTGTCCAAATTGCCTCTCGAGCGGCGCAGTGACAGCAGATGCCATGACATCGGGACTGGCGCCTGGATAAAACGTCAGCACCTGTATGGTCGGATAATTGACCTCTGGAAGCGTGGAGACCGGCAACTGCTTGTAGGCCACAACACCAACCAGCAGGATCGCCGCCATGATTAATGACGTTGCAACTGGCCGAAGAATAAAAGGGGCGGAAGGATTCATTGTCCTCCTTCCTTCTGGTTCGCCGGGGCGGGTTGGGCGGGTTGTCCTCGCGGAGTTATTTTGGTTCCTTCCTGCAGCCGATTGAAGTTGTCCAAAACAATGACCTCGCCAGGCTCCACCCCTTTTACGGCGGTCACATTGCCATCGGTTGTGCCCACAGTGATCGTCCGCATCGTGACGGTCTGATCCGGTTTTACAAAGTATACGAACGAACCCTGTGGATTGAGTTGAATGGCTATTGAAGGAACCAGGGCAACACCGCGTTCAACATCGATGAGCAGCCTGGCGTTCACAAACTGGTTGGGAAAGAGCCCGTTGTCTTCATTCGGAAAGATGGCCCTCAGCCTTACCGTGCCGGTGACAATCTCGATCTGATTGTCCAAAGCCAAAAGCTTTCCCGTGGCAATCTTCCGTTGTCGTACACGGTCATACACATCTACCGCCATGGATCGTCCTGGTTGCAAATGCTCCAGGATTTGCGGGAGATAATCCTCCGCCACGCTGAAAATAACAGTGATGGGTTGCAACTGTGTAATAACCGCAAGTGTGTTTGAAGAAGTTGCCAAAATGATGTTTCCCGGATCTACCAGACGAAGTCCGATGCGCCCGGAAATCGGAGAAATGATGCGGCAGTATGACAGTAGCACCTTGGCACTTTCCAACTGACCCTGATCAAATTTGACAGTGCCTTCATTCTGGTGAACCACCGCCCGCTGATCCTCCAATTGCTGCCTGGGTATTGCATTGCTGGAATAGGCCGCCTCAAATCTGGCAAGGTCGATGCGTGCTCCCTCCAAAACGGCTTTGTCGCGCTCATATTGACCCTCCGCGGCGGTCACCTGCGCTTCAAACGGCCTGGGATCAATCTCAGCCAGAAGGTCGCCCTTGTTAACCATTTGACCTTCGGTGTAATCCACGCGAATAAGTGGTCCAGTTGCCTGACTCCCAACTATCACCGTATTTAGCGGCGTTACCGAGCCGAGCGCGCTGACATAGACTCCAATATCGCCGTTTGTGACAGTGGTGGTGGTCACCGCTACGGCGACCGGAGGCGGCTTCGGTTTGGACCGACCCGCGCGGTGCCTAAAGAAAAAGAAAGCGCCAACACCCAAAATGACCGCAATAGCAACGAGGAACCAGACCCGAGAATGTCCTGGTTTGCGTTGTGCGGAGGATGTTGGTTGAGGAGATAAATTTCCCGCATTTAGTTTGTCTTCAGGCATTCCGCTTCTGTTTTTAACCACCCAAGGTTCGGCGTGATTGCAATGGGCCTCTCCGCGGCTCAAGGGATTGTACCGAACCTCCAACCGGCTCTCACTT
Organism: Pedosphaera parvula Ellin514; assembly: GCF_000172555.1. Taxonomy (NCBI): domain Bacteria; kingdom Pseudomonadati; phylum Verrucomicrobiota; class Pedosphaerae; order Pedosphaerales; family Pedosphaeraceae; genus Pedosphaera; species Pedosphaera parvula. The sequence continues at coordinate 2,777 of NZ_ABOX02000066.1, read as the reverse complement.
TAGGAAACCGGTTTATCCCAAAAATGTAAAAGCTGTTTATCCTCCGAAAATGATCAGGTTTGTTGCTAAAGCTTCCGCTCCTGCTATTCCGTCCAGTATTGTATTTAAGGTTGTTTTCCGTGGACAGACTCCATGCCAAAATCCAATTCATTGCTGGATCACACGGCGATTTACGACTCACGAGAAGCTACCACTTCCGAGGGTTGAACGCAAAATGCTCTTCGACTATCTCAAGCTGGACGGTTTAAAGAAGAAATCCTTGGATATCCAAATCTGGCGGAGGGTTCACCATTGATTGTTACCACGGACACCAGACCATTACAAACACTCACAAGCCCCCGAAGCCCCTTCCATCAACGGCGGCTCAAACACCAGCCTCGCCTTCTTCGGCGGCGTATCACGCCACGACAGCGCAATGTTCCACGCCCACTTTTCCGGAGGCACCTTCGCCGCCACCAGCAATCGAAATGTCTTGGTCATCTGCGGATGCAACTCATGCGCCAAATGATAAACCTCCTCCGGCGCCTTCACCTGGCACTTCCCCTCATTATCAAAGGCGTACTCATAAAGGCCGGCACCCTCACACATGATCTTCGCAAAGCCGTTGCCAATCGTCGTCTCTCCGGAATTCGTAAACGAAACCTCCACCGCGCATTGCAAATCATTTTTACCCGCCGGAGGAAACGTCTCGATTCTCAATCCCGGCGGCACCCGCCCAAACTTCACTCCCACATGCACCCGCGACGCCGACTTCGGATAAAACAACAACTTCAACACCGAGGGACTGCACTCCTGGCATGAATCGCCCATACGCAGAAAATATCTCCGGCCCATGTTCTCCGAGCGATGCGGCTTGAGCGGGCTCTCCGGAATCAGGCAAACCACAAACCCTTCCTTGCCCTGCGGCGATATCGGCACCGCCACAATTTCCACCCTCGGCACCGGCGGATCAGTCGCATGCCGGTGCAATTCCTGCAAACGCGTCTTCAATTGAAAAACGTCCTGCACCAACTCCACCCCTTGCACCGCATCGATCTCCGTCACCTGATCTTTGTCCGCGACGATTCCCCAAACCAACACTCCTCCCTCATTATTCGCAAAGCCTCCCAGCGCCTTGCTCCAAATCTCGGGAATATCATTCTTCTTCGATTTGCCCGACTTGAAATCCAGCCATTCGCTTTCAAACACCTTCGGCATCTCCGCAGGCAAACCCATCAGGATCTCAACGGCCTTCTCACCGGTGAATCGCTCAAAATAAAACTGTGCCTGGGAAAGTAATGGTTCCATCCAAACTTTTCCGAACTATAGAAAATCCATGGTTGCAATGCACTCTAAATTCTCCACCTTTGGCCGAACCTCCCGCCATCACCAATTCACGCTTGCTCAACTCCGCTGGCATACAACCTTTGGACTGACTCACGTTGTAAAACAATAATGGCAAAAACCCCCAACGCCGTCCCGAATGGAATCTGCAGGCAATCAATGCCCGCTACCACCAGGGAAAACATCCGATGCTTCCTGCGCCAAAGGAAGAATCCCGAAAGCAGGTTCAGCAATGATCCAATAATAAGTACCACTCCCACCACAACGTACATCCACACCAACAAATCGAGGAAGTCCCTCGGCAATGCCGGTCCTCTCGGCGTCTGGAACAACTGGGGATTGGAGAACACCCTATGCATGATGGCGTAATGCAGAAATAAAAAGGGAATTCCAAGCAGTGCGAGCGCACTGAATATGAAATGAAAAATGGCCAGCAGCCTGATCTGGTCCTTGTCCCTTCTTGTCTGCTCCTCCGGTGATATCATCGCTGGATACATAAATAAATTCCTTGCTCCTTCCCATTATTCAATTTGCCGCATGCTCCATAGCCCCAAAGTCCTCCGGCCAGGAAAACCCTCACGCAGGGAAAAAAAGCCCTCATGCGGGGAACAACCCAACCGGAGGAAAATGCCCCATCAACTTATCCGATCCAACCCCGCCTGTCAGCTTTCAAATCGATGAGTTACAAATACCTGCATTTCCTCATCTCGCCAGCGGGTTGAACTTCATCCCTATTTTAGTACCTTTTTAGTACCTTTTAACCACCTTTTGATTACCCGTTCTCAGCATCTGCTGCGATGTTTTCTATGTGAGCGCGAACTATACACAGCAATCGCGAGGGACACTCGACCCGCACGTGATCTTCACCCGGGCTCGGGCTCAGCACAGTCCCACTGACCGTCCCCCGTCCGAACCGGCCCACCGTTTCGGCGAGACCGGGCTCACCGAACAACCCGACGCCATCAACCGCGCCAAACCAATTGTCCTCCTCCCCTTCGATGAATCACCGGAAAACGATGAAACCGTTACTCTCGGCATCTCCATGGCCCGCGAGATGCACGCCCAACTCCTGCTGCTCCATGCCGTTCTCCTGAACCTCAGTCCTTACGGTCCCATCAATTTAAGAAAAATCGAAGCCGCACTTTGCGAAGAGGTCATTGCTCAAGCTGAAAAAACCATGCTTTCGGCTCAAGAACAGGGTGTGTCCGCAATCTTCGCTCTCGAAGAAGGCGCTCCCGCCGCAGTGATCAACCGCGCCGCCGCCCGCTGGCAGCCAGACTTGATTGTCATGTCGGCCCATCAACACGACCACTTCCTCTCACAAATCTTCCGCCGACGAACCATCGATAAAGTAATCCGCCACGTGAAATGCCCCGTCCTGGTGTTGCAAACAAATCAAAAGGAAAAAAAACATGTCTGATCTTATTTATATTGCTGTCACAGCTGGCTTCTTC
>NZ_ABOX02000065.1 GCF_000172555.1 Pedosphaera parvula Ellin514 | reverse complement strand
CCCCAATCGAAGGATTTGGATGCCATTGCCACCAATCTGATCACAGCCTAAGCCGCTACTTATTCGTGCTTCCTCGTGCAAATTCGTGGTTGAAATGCATTTTTCGTCAGGATCATAATCACCGTAATACCCCTTGTCTTCGCGCGATATCTTTTACAGAATATGTCGGCATGGGTAAGATTAACTGCGGCGTTTCGGTGCTGCTTACATGAAACGATTTCTGCAACACCTCCTGGTGCTGGGCGTGCTGTTGGCAGCATGCGGCAGCCATGCGGCCAACATCACGGTCTTCGCCGCCGCCAGCCTCACCGATAGCTTAAAGGAAATTGCCACCCGCTACGAAAAGCAGTCCGGCGATAAAATTGTCTTCAACTACGGCGCCTCCAGTTTGCTCGCCCGCCAAATTGAAGAAGGCGCTCCCGCTGACATTTTTTTCTCCGCCGACGAAGCCAAAATGAACAATCTGGAAAAACAGGGACTCATCCTGCCCGGCACCCGCAAAAGCCGCCTCGGCAATACTCTCGTCATCGTGGTGGATAAAAGCAGTTCACTCGCCATCACCTCCCCAGCCGACCTGACAAAACCCTACGTCAAAAAAATTGCTCTGGCAGATCCGAAAGCAGTTCCCGCAGGCATTTACTCCCGCGAGTACCTGACGAAGCTTAAACTCTGGCCCCTCATCGAACCAAAGGTCGTCCCTACTGATAACGTCCGGGCAGCTCTCGCCGCCGTCGAGTCCGGCAACGTCGAAGCCGGCATGGTTTACAAAACCGATGCCGCCATCTCCCGCAAAATCAAGGTGGCCTATGAAGTGCCAACCAGCGACGCACCGAACATCAGTTATCCCATGGCGGTCATGAAGGAAGCAAAAGACCCGGCAGCCGCCAAACAATTCCTGGAATATCTCGCCTCGGATGAAGCTGGCAAAGTGTTTGAAAAGTACGGCTTCATCGTTCACAAATGACGTTTGCATGACTGGCGAGGAATGGCAGATAGTTTGGTTTACCGCCTGGGTGTCCGCTTTAAGCACCCTCGTCATCCTCCCCTTTGGCCTCGCCCTGGCCTGGCTGCTCGCGCGTTATGACTGGCCCGGAAAATCGCTCGTCGAAACCGCCATCACCCTCCCCCTCGTCGTGCCTCCCGTGGCCACCGGACTCATTCTCCTCAAACTCTTCGGCCGACACGGACCCATCGGCGGTTTTTTCCATGATACACTCCATCTGGACATCGTGTTCACCTGGCGCGGCGTGCTGATTGCCCTCGGAGTCATGTCCTTTCCATTGCTGGTTCGCTCGGCGCGCGTCGCCTTTGAACAGGTGAATGAGCGCCTCGAACAAATCGCCCGCACTCTCGGCGCCGGTAATTTCCGCGTCTTCTTCACCATCACCCTCCCCCTCGCCTCCCGTGGAATCATCGGCGGAATTCTCCTCGCCTTCGCGCGGGGGTTGGGCGAGTTCGGCGCCACCATCATGATCGCCGGCAACATTCCCGGCCAGACCGCCACCCTCTCCCTTTCCATCTTTCAGTCGGTTCAACTTGGCCAGGATGTTCATGCTTATCGACTGCTGGCCATATCGGTGACCATGGCGTTCCTGGCCGTGTGGACCAGCGAATGCCTGATGCGGCGAACCAGGCGAACATGAAGCTGCTTCTAAAAAACATCCGCCTCCCCGTCACCGGCTTCGATGTCATGGTGGACGTGGAACTGCCCCAACAGGTAACCGCCATCTTCGGCCCTTCCGGCGCAGGTAAAACTTCCCTGCTGGATTTGATTGCAGGACTGCGACGCCCTCAATCCGCCTTCATCCAACTCCAGGACGACGTGCTGGTTGATACCAACAGACGCATCTCCGTCCCCTCGCAACTCCGCCACATCGGCTATGTGCCACAGGATCTGGCGCTGTTCCCTCACCTCTCTGTTCGTCAGAATCTTCTTTACGGTCACAAGCAGGAATCGGAAACCAACCCTGTATTCAGCTTCGACCACGTAACCGAAGTTCTCGCCATCCAGACTTTGACCCAACGCCGCGTCACGGACTTATCCGGCGGAGAAAAGCAACGGGTGGCTTTGGCGCGCGCATTACTCTCCTGTCCACGCCTCCTCCTGCTCGACGAACCACTCGCCAATCTCGACGCCGGGCTGAAAGCAAAAATAATTCCCTATCTCGCCCGCATCAAAGAGGAGTTCCACCTGCCCATGCTCTACATCACGCACGACCGGATGGAGGTCGTGGCTTTGTGTGATGAAGTTTTGGAAATGAGTCGCGGCAGAATTATCAGACAATCCAGCATTCCAGATTGGAACGCCCCACCCGCGATCTAACCATTACTTTTCATTACGAGACTCTCCTTTTTCCTTTCGACAAATCCCTTCGCACGTGCCACCGTCAAATTGGAAACGGATTAATTTTTCGAAGTCACAGCCTTGGCGCAACTCACAAATCGCATCCCCATATGAAATGGATTACTCGTGAAAAGGTGAAGGTGGACAGGGTGGCCTGTCCCTGGCTCATCAAAAAATTCGTCGATACCAATGCCGAATTTCTCTTCGTGCCAGCCGACAAGGTGATGGAGATCGCCAACGAGCAACAGGCGATACCTTATGACGTTCCCAACGTCGAACTCGGCCATCACGGCCAGGAATGCTCCTTCGAGGCGATTCTTAAAAAATACAAGCTCTCCGATCCCGCCTTGATATTGCTCGGAAAGATTGTCAATGGCGCCGACACCGACAACACCCTCTGGAATCAGCCGGAAGGTCCCGGCCTCGAAGCCATCGCCGAAGGCTTCCGCCATCTGGGATTCAAAGACGATCACGAGGTTAACGCCGCGGAATGGATTGTCTATGATGCCTTGTACGCCTACTGTCAGGCGATGGTTAAAAAGGGGAAACCCGATGGCGCTTTCAAGTGAACCCGGTGAATCAGAAAAACCTGCCATAATGATGTATCTCCCATGTTCCTGATCAAAGGCTGGCAGGCCCTCACGCCCGATGCCCGCATCCTCTTTCTCACGCGCATCCTGAGAATGTTCGCCTATGGCCTGATTTCCGTAGTCCTCGTCCTCTACCTGTCTGAACTCGGTCTCTCGACCAAAAAAATCGGCGTCTTGCTGACGCTGACTCTGTTGGGTGACACGCTTGTTTCCTTATGGATGACCACCTCGGCAGATCGCCTGGGGCGCAGGAAAATGTTGCTCACCGGCGCTGCCCTTATGATTTTCGCCGGAGTCACTTTTGCCCTCACTCACAATTTCATCGTGTTGCTCGTTGCCGCCATCATCGGAGTAATAAGTCCCAGCGGTAACGAAGTCGGCCCCTTCCTCTCCATCGAACAAGCCGCTCTCTCGCACATCATACCCGGTCGAAAACGCCTTCAAATTTTCGCATGGTATAATTTGGTTGGCTCCTTTGCCGTCGCCCTGGGAGCGCTGACCGGCGGCATTTTGGCTCAGCGATTACATGCCGTCGGCTTCACCATGCTCGCCGGCTACCGCGCCACCGTCGTCGGTTATGCCTTCATGGGTCTGCTCCTCGCGCTGCTGTTTTTGAGTTTATCCGATTCTGTGGAAATTAAGAACTCTGCCGATGACCACCAGCTTTCCACCCGCACATTTCTGGGCCTGCACCGCTCCCACAAAATCATCCTTAAACTTTCAGCTTTGTTCGCCTTGGATGCCTTCGCCGGTGGCTTCGTTATGCAAAGTCTCCTGGCGTACTGGTTCCATGTTAAATTTGGTCTCGCTGCCGGTTTCCTGGGAGCCATTTTATTTGGCGCAAATATTCTGGCTGGAATCTCTGCCTTGAGCGCAGCAAAGCTTGCCTCCCGGATCGGTCTCATCAATACGATGGTCTTCACCCATCTCCCTTCGAATATTCTCTTGATCCTCGTGCCCCTCATGCCGAATGTGCAACTGGCCGTAGCCGTCCTGTTCCTGCGCTTTGCCATTTCACAGATGGACGTCCCGGCCCGGCAAGCCTACACCATCTCCGTTGTCCATCCGAATGAACGCTCGGCCGCCGGTGGCATAACCGGCATCGCCCGGACCATCGGAGTCGGACTCTCCCCGATCATCGCCGCGCCTTTGATTGCCAGCACCTCCCTCCTAAGCCTTCCATTCTTCGTCGCCGGCGGCTTGAAAATCCTCTACGACCTGCTGCTCTATCGCAGCTTCAAAACCGTAACCCCACCAGACGAACACTCGTCCTCGCCAAAATAAACGACCCTTCGGCATCCGCGCCACGATCAAGCCAAAGATTCTATGTCCCCCCAACGGTCCGGGTTCAGGACATAGATAACACTTTTGAGCTGGTTCTAATAGGAACCGGTGATGCCCTGGCAGGAACTAAACCAATGAACCAACGGATAGGGTTTGGCTTCCAAACACTTCGCAGACCATCGCTTCAATGTTGCGGATGCCTCTGCCTACACAACCATTGACCGGAAACCGGAAATCCTTGGAAGGTCATACACTAAACTGTCGCCGACACTGGCGAAGAAAGTTCCAACGAATTTCCTTGCCTCACCAACGAGACTACCCTAGTAAATGCACCCTATTAGCAAATAAGAAGGTATAACCAATGAATACTATGAAAGTTAGGCGTAAGGATGCTTCGTCTCTGCTGTTTCTTCAAGCCGCATGCGCTCTCGCGTTCCTGTGCGCCCTGGTGAATTCCCCAGCACAGTCCTGTGTTGCTCCTCCGAGCGGCTTGGTGGCTTGGTGGGCGGGTGATGGAGATGCCTCAGATTCCCAAAATGGCAATAACGGAACTCTCTTTGGTGGAACCAATTTTGCCACTGGCGAAGTTTCCCAAGCTTTTTCCTTCGATGGCACCAGCCAATACATCCGTATCCCCAGCAGCTCCTCTCTCAGCCCGACTGGCAGTTTCACTCTCGAAGCTTGGATCTATCCACAGGCTCCGAGCATCAGTCGTGTCATCATCGGCAAGTGGGGCGGAAGTGCCGAATACGCCAACGAGCGCAGCTATGTTCTCGACCTGACCGAGAACAACGCTCTGCAATTCTGCATCTCGGATGCCGCCCACGAATGGGACCCATCCTTTCATACCTTTAACACCACCGACAATGCCGTTCCTCTCAATACCTGGTCGCATGTGGTTGGGGTATATGACCAAACAACTGGCACCCGCCTGATGTACATCAACGGCATGCTCGTGGCCACACGTACCGATGCCCCCATCAATATCTGGAATGGCATTGCTGCCGTCGGCATCGGTGCCCGTATGGACACCACGACTCAACCAGCGAATTTCTTCGCGGGCAAAATTGACGAGGTTTCGCTCTATAACCGGGCCCTTTCAGTGACCGAAATCCAATCCATTTTCAACGCCGGCAGCGCAGGTAAATGCAAAACACCTTTACCTCCCTCCATTTCTTCCCAGCCCCAAAGCCAGACGGTCAATGCCGGAGCGAACGTGAGCTTCAATGTCACAACTTCGGGCACTGCCCCTTTGAGCTATCAATGGCAGATGAATGGGACAAACCTGGTCGCAGCCACCACTTCAGTCTTCAACTTGTCCAATGTACAACTCTCTGACGCCGGAGTTTATACAGTAATTATTACCAACCTCTACGGTGCAGTTGTCAGCAGCAACGCCACTTTGTTCGTTAACGCATTTCCCCCTTCCATCACTACGCAGCCGCAAAGCCAGACCGTCAACGCCGGAGCAAACGTCAGCTTCGAAGTTGTTGCCTCAGGCAGTTCCCCTCTGAATTATCAATGGCAGCTAAACGGCAGCAACGTGCCCGGTGCCACTACTTCAACACTCACTTTATCGAACGTGCAGCCAGTAAGTGCTGGCGATTACACGATTGTCGTTACCAATCCATATGGTTTGGTTACCAGCAGCAATGCAACATTGGTGATCAATACGTATCCCGCCGCAATCACCACCCAACCACAAAGCCTGACATTAAACGTCGGAGAAAACGGTAGTCTTACAGTGGTTGCATCTGGCACCGCACCCTTAACTTATCAGTGGCAATTCAACGGCACGAATTTGGCTGGCGCCACGCTTTCATTCCTAAGTTTGTTGAACGTTCAAACAAACACCGCGGGCAGCTATTCGGTCACAGTGGCAAACCCTTATGGTTCGACAACCAGTTCCAATTCGATCCTAACCGTTAACGTTCCTATCTGCCAACCTGCGCCCAATGGTATTCTGGCCTGGTGGGCGGCGGATGGGGATGCTTCAGACCTCCTAAATGTGAACAATGGAACTTTATTCGGGGGAGTTGGCTTCGCCACTGGCGAAGTCGCGCAAGCCTTTTCCTTCAATGGCAGCAGCCAATATGTGCGCATTCCCAGTAGCGGCTCTCTTAGTCCGACAGGCAGCCTAACCTTGGAAGCCTGGATCTATCCACAGGCTCAGAGCATCGGTCGTGTGATCATCGGCAAATGGGGCGGTGCCGCAGAGTATGCCGCAGAGCGCAGCTACGTATTAGATCTGACAGCCAACAATGCCTTGCAGTTTGGCATTTCCGATGCAGCCCATCAAGGAGACGGTTCCTTTCATACCTTCAACAGTCCCGATAACGCGGTCGCACTTAACACCTGGTCGCATGTCGCTGGCGTGTATGACCAAACTACCGGCACTCGCAGGATGTACGTCAACGGCGTGTTAGTAGCCACACGCACCGACGCCCCCATCAATGTCTGGAGTGGCATCGCCGCCATCGGCATCGGGGCGCGCATGAACACCACCACACAGGCATCGGATTTCTTTGCTGGCAAAATCGATGAAGTCTCGCTTTACGGACGCGCACTTGCTGAGAGTGAGATCCAAGCCATCTACAACAGTGGCGTAGCCGGCAAATGCAAAATACCTATCGTGCCCTCCATTGTTTCTCAGCCACGAAGCCAAACCGTTACTGTCGGAACTAATGTCACGTTCAGTGTCGTGGCTGCTGGCACCGCTCCCTTTAGCTATCAGTGGATCTCCAATGACACTAATGTGCTCGTCGGCGCTACCAACTCTTCGCTGGTTCTCTCGAATGTGCAGTTGGTTGCCAGTGGCACTTACTCGGTTATAGTCTCCAACTCTGTTGGCAGCATATTAAGCAGCAATGCTACTCTTACAGTCAACCCGCCTCCTGCCCTCGTCCAAGTGGTCAGCGTCACTGCCTCGTCCAACACGGTCCAACTCCCCATCAACCTGGTGGCTAATGGAAATGAGAATGCCTTGGGCTTCAGCCTTAACTGGAATGCCAGTTTGCTCCACTTTGTTGGCGCTACCATCGGCACCGGTGGTTCCGGCGGTTCACTCCTTGCCAACACTAATCAGATCAACTCGGGACATTTAGGCCTCGCAATCTCCTTGTCAGCCAACAGCACCTTTACTGCTGGCACACAGAACGTTTTGATCGTCACGTTCTCCACTTCCGCCGTGAGTACCACCACGAGTAACAGTATTACCTTTGGTGATACCCCCACGCTCCGTCAGTTGGTCAACCCACAAGCGGTTATCCTGCCTGCCACCTATGCAAATGGCGGCATCACCATTCCCTTTACTGGCTATGAAGGCGATGTCACCCCGCTCCCCAATGGCGATCGCAATGTCACTATTGCCGATTGGGTGCAGGAAGGCCGCTTCGTCGCCGGTCTCGATGCCATCACCAATTCCAGCATCTACCAAAGAGCTGATGCTGCTCCCCGCTCAACACAGGGCGATGGCATCATCTCCGTCTCTGATTGGGTGCAAGTCGGCCGTTATGCTGCCGGCTTGGATGCCTTGAGCGCTGCCGGTGGCCCCACTCAGGATGCCGGGGCGCGTCCAGCTACTATTCATGTCCTGGGGCTATCTCCCAGTGCCTTGACCATTGCCAACGCAAGCGTCACAGCCGGACAGACCTGTCAACTCTCGATCAACCTCGAATCGCAGGGCGATGAAGCGGCTCTCGGCTTTAGCGTCGATTTTGACCCTGCTTTCCTCACCCTTACAGGTGCCACCCTCGGCAGTGGTGCCAGTGGTGCCACCCTGAACCTCAACACCAATCAGGCGGGTAGGGTCGGTATAGCCTTGGCCATGCCGATCACCTCCACGTTTGCTGCAGGCACGCGGGAAGTGGTTAAACTAAACTTCAAGACGGCCACCAACGCCACGGGCAACACAACGGTTTCCTTCACCAACCGACCCGTGTTTCAACAAGTCTCCGACCCGTCCGCCAATACTGTGAGCACCACCTATGTGAACGGCTCGGTAAGCTTCACCCAACCGGTCGTCACCAGTCCTCTGATGACGGTGCAACAGATCGCGAATTCCCTCGTTCTCTCCTGGCCTGGGACAGCGGGCGGCTTCCACCTGGAAGGCAATGACACGCTCACAGTTTCCAATTGGACCAGCGTCTCCGCGACGTTCACCACCAACGGCAGCGTGATCACAGCCACCGTGCCCATCTCCGGAACTCAGAAGTTCTACCGCCTCCATTATCCGTAAATCAGGAGCACGGGCTTTTATCAACGGGGTGGGCAGAATTGCTCACCCCGTTTTCATACAGTCCACATCTTTCCAGGCATTACCGAATGCAGAAGGAAATTTCCGAATGGCTGGAGGAATTGTGGTTTAAGGCATGGTCAGTGACGCCGCCTCAAACCGAAAACACCCTGCTCCAAATTACTAATGAATTTCTTCGTTTCCACCGCCATGTTTTCACCAAACTTCCTGCCTGCCTTCATTCAGCTTCTTTCCCCCCATTCTGGAAATTAATTTTGACATTCGGTATAAATGGAGCAATCACCACAGTTGCCTGGCGGTTGCGTTTAGTCAGGCGAACAGGCTTGCACATTTCGTTCCCGCAAATACCTTCACCGTTGAAAGGTGAAACACTCTTAAGACGAGTGCGACCATGCGGCTTAACCGTCGCTCGATTCATGTTTGTTGAACCAGCAAATGGATTCCATGAGAATTTATAGTATCGAGGATATCAACTCCATGTCCTGGGAGGAATATGGAGCCGCACTCCAGGTGTTGCTCGAAAAGATTCAGGCGAGCGGAATTCTCTTTGACGCGATCGTTCCCATCATGCGCAGCGGAGCCATTCCCGGCAGCGCCCTGGCAATCCAGCTGCGGATTACGAAAATTATCCCACTTCAATTCAAATACCGGCTTCAGCCAAATCGGTTGGAATCAATCATGCCAATGCCGCCTCCTCTCCCGGAGACACCCGGGCCTTGCAACATTTTGATATGCGAGAATAACACGAGTTCCGGCGACACTGCCTGCGGTGCCATAGAACTGTTAAAACGGCATTTTCCTGCCAGCAAGTTGTACTATGCAACCGTAACAAAAGTATTTGGAGGTCCCAATTCCTTTGCCGACACTGAGGCATATTTTTTCGGCAGGCTGACCAACGAGCGTTTCATCGCCACCAGGGATGAAATGATCACCCATGGATTAAGACCGGGAGTAACCCTGTTTCCATGGGAAGTGGCTCAGGACGAGTTACATGAAATGAATCAAAGTAGCACCACACTCTAACCCTGTATGCTTTGGAGTTTTTCTGCTTGCCTTTCAGACGTTTGGGCGCAATCTATGCTTACACTGGGAAAGTTTAGCGAATATATTTATGGCATTATTTAACCTGTTTTCACCTGCTCCGAAGCCGGAAGCCAAAGGGAAATCTAAAATCCTCTGGCTCGACATGGGTGATTTAGGCACGTTTGTCTGGCCTTCAGGTCCTCAGGACAAATGGCAGGATCATGGGATGGGGCTGCTACGAACCATTCTTCATAATAATGGCGTTCAGACCGACATGTTTTCCCTGCGGTCGCTCATCACCTGGAAGCAGTTATATCGACGTTTCCGCGGTTACGACATGCTGCTGATGAACGTACGGAGTTATACTTTTCCCTTCGCCTTCAAAGCCGCCAAGATTTTCAAGGAAGTAAACCCCAAGGGGCTGGTGATCGCGGGAGGTATGCACGCAACGGTGGCACCGGATGAGATGGTGGAAACGGGAGTGTTCGATCGCGTCTGTCAGGGAGCCGGTGAGAATACCATTGTGGATCTTGTAAAAAATCCCATGGATTTTCCCCAGCTCTTTAAAGGGGTGGGAGCAAAGTCAATGGCTGAGTGGCCGATGATGGATCGCACGCTTTGGCCAAATCCGCGACGACCAAATTTTCCCTGGCCTTTGGAGCCGAAGTGCGGCTGGGGCCCGGGTCCGGTGGCAACCATCATGACCAGCCGGGTTTGCCCGTGGCAATGTACTTTCTGCAATGAATCGTCCTTCATCCCAGCCATGGGTCGTAAACCGGTGGACCAGGTAATTGACGAGTTGAATTATTTGGACCGGAAGTTCGGGCCGCTCGGGTCGGTGGTCATTCATGATTCGATGTTCTTTCAAAATCCGCCTTGGCTGCGGGAATGGTTGGAAAAATATCCCACCAAGGCCCGGAAGGTTTGGCCTTATTGGGCGGCCGGGCGTGCGGATACGGTGCGACAATGGCCCGACATGTTCGAGGCGCTTTTGCGGGAAACAAAATGGACTTCCATATCGATCGGATTCGAGTCCGGAAGCGACCGGGTGTTGAAGATTCTCAACAAGGAATGCACGGCGGAAGACAACTACTTTGCCATCGATTTGCTTAACCGCGTGGCTGATGACCTGGAACGTCAAGGCAAGGAGGCGCCCAGATTCTGGTCCAACATCATGCTGGGCATTCCCGGTGAGACGCGCGAGGATGCGTTTGACACCATCCGCATGCTGCGCTCAATGAGACGCGTGATGCCCTCCATCGCTTATTATGCGCCTTATCCGGGCTCGGCACTCGGCTACCAACTGATCGCTGAGGGAAAAAGCCTCATGTCCAAGGATAACTATCACCGCAACCCGAATGACGAGAAGGTCAAGGGGATTGATTATAAGTTTTACAAGGAACTCCTGGCTGGCAAGTACGATGCCGAGGTAAACCGTGGTTTGCGCAAGGGAATCTCGGGACAGAATGATTCGTTCGCCGATAGACTGGTTAAAGCATGAGCAGTTTTACCACCCCTCACTTTTTCTTCCTCTTTGCCATGAAAACGGGCAAAAAGAAACTGGCTTACGGCCAGAATCCAGAGGATGCCTACGAGAATCTAAAACTCCGCCTGACCCCGGACGAGATGGCTCCCATCATCAAGGAGGAATTTTTGAAGATTCCTCAACGTGAACTACGCAATCATATCAACGAACTGGGTTGAGGTTCGCTGATTAAAAAAACAGGGATGGTTTTGCGGCGTTCAAATTGCAGCATTCTGCTGACAGAACCAAAGTCTGACGATTGAGTCGGAATTTGTTGCCATCCTGACCAATATTGCTCCGCCAGTAACATCGCAGCACTCATTTCTGAGTGCGGTGACCACGACACGCTAATTACCACCGCTGTCGCTTCCATCTGTGCCAATACCGCTCTCATAAAAATTACCACTGCTATAATCACCACGCCTAAATTTGTGAATGATTGTCCTGGCATCAAAATCCCGCCGTCCAGACAAATAACGGTCGGCGATCAGGCCACGTAAATCCTGGTAACTATAAGCCGCCCCCAACGGCTGATAATAAGCCTTAAAATCTTCACGATCGCAAAAGGCCGCATGAGCATAAGCGATAAATGACGCCGAAAATCCTCCGCGCTGCACCGCTTGCGTGACGTGCTCGACTTTATAAAATGACCGAAGACCAAAGCGACCTGCCAACTCATGGCTCAGCCGCCTCACATAACTTCGAATGACAAAGTATTTTTTGACGTGCCGAATCATAACAAACTCTCTCGCTCTCTCGCTCTCTCGCTGCGAAGGTTGTCGCCGCCAACAACTAAAATCAAGCCTCCGCTGCACAATTCCCGTTGCGACAAAACATCCAAAAAGTCAGTCAATTCCTCGTGGCTTTGTTTTCCACTCCTCACTCGTCGCTAACTCAGCCGCCCTTGGCCTTGGCCGTGAAGCCGATTCTCGCTTCACGGATTACCTTTTCTTATTCCGCAACTTTTCGATCTCCAAACTATTAGTAATGGCTATGCCGTGAACAAAAAACCTTCCGGAAAGTGCGCCTGCCGGTCGCTAATGAATTGAAAACAACCGTTCAAAGCCTTTAGGATTATAAAAAGAACGATTTTTGAAAGATCGGTGGTTTTTCATACGTATTATATATAGGCACCTTCTACGCGCGTACCAGAATAATCGGCCGCATAGAGTGCAGGAGCACCATTATTGATTTAAAATTGCTGTGAAAACGCCTTTGCATCTCCTCCATCTTGAAGACGACCCATGTGATGCGCAACTGCTTCAGAAGATGCTAAAAGAGAATTTTGAGTGCGCGATCACCCACGTGAAAACGCAACGCGAGTTCGAGGCCGCTTTAAAGACAGGTCGGTTCGAGTTGATCCTGTCGGACTACTCCCTACCAGCATTTGACGGATTGTCTGCGCTGGCCCTGGTGCGCAAAGAATGTCCTGAAACACCCTTCATCTTTGTTTCCGGGACCGTTGGCGAAGAGCAGGCGGTCGAATCGTTGAAGCTGGGTGCCACCGACTATGTTATCAAAGACCGGCCCGGACGTTTGGTGCCTGCCATCCGGCGGGCTTTGGACGAAGTGGCCGCCGCAAAAAAACGGCAACAGGCCGGGGAACTGCTTCGGGAACAGGCCAGGCTGCTGGACCAGGCGCAGGACGCCATCTGCCTTCACGGCCTGGATCACTCCATCCTCTATTGGAACCAAAGCGCCGAACGGCTCTATGGCTGGAGCGCACAGGAAGCCCTCAACCGCAATGTGAACGAACTCCTCTCTCATGACGCATTAGCCACTTCATCCACTGCTTCGAAAACTCTGCTTGAAAAAGGCGAGTGGCAGGGGGAATTGCATCAGGTTACCAAAAAAGGAAGGAAAATCACCGTCGAAAGCCGCTGGACTTTGATGCGAGACCAGCAAGGCGACCCCACATCCATTCTGATAATAAACACTGACGTTACCGGCCGGAAGCAGTTTGAAGCCCAGCTCCTTCGCACGCAAAGAATGGAAACCATCGGCGCTCTGGCTGGGGGCATTGCTCATGATCTCAACAATGCTCTGACCCCGGTCGTGATGGCCTTAAGTTTTATCCAGGGCGAATTGGCCACCGGGGAAAGCAAAAAAATGTTGAACCTGGCACAAAGTAGCACCCGGCGTAGCGTGGAGATGGTCAAACAGATCCTTTCCTTCGCTCGCAGCATGGGCGGCGAACATGCCTCTCTCCAAATACGGCATCTGATCGCAGAAATCGTGGAACTCGCCAGCCATACCTTCCCACGATCGATCCACATTCTGAGCGATGTGGCTTCGGAACTTTATCCCGTCACCGGCAATGCCACTCAGCTTCATCAAGTCTTGCTAAACTTATGCGTCAACGCCCGCGATGCCATGCCGGATGGCGGTTCTCTCACCATTGAAGCAACCAACGTCTTCCTCGATGAAACCCATTTGGGCGGGCCGCATCCAACCCCGGGCTCCCATGTCCTTATCACCGTCAGGGACACCGGTCACGGCATGTCCGCAGCAGTTTTGGACAGGATTTTCGATCCCTTTTTCACCACCAAGGAAATCGGCAAGGGCACCGGTCTGAGTCTCTCAACGGTGAAGGGAATTGTTAAAACCCATGGCGGATTCGTGGAAGCGTCCAGTGAGTTGGGCAAAGGATCGGTCTTCAAGATTTACCTGCCGGCAGCCACCCCGCCAATTACAGCAACTGTCGCAAAAACCCCCAGTAGTGTGCGCATGGGGCATGGTGAAAAAATACTTTTGATAGATGATGAGAGTACCCTTTTGGAGGTGACGAAGCTCCTGCTGGAATCCTGCAATTACAAGGTTCTCACGGCCAAACATGGCGGAGAAGGCGTGGCGCTCTATGAGCGGAACAAGGCGGACATCAAAGTGGTGGTCACTGACATGATGATGCCCATCATGAATGGTCCGGAAACCATCCGCGCACTGCGCCAAATCGATCCGTCCGTTCAAATTATCGGGATGAGCGGCCTGGGTTCAGAGTCCGCTCTCGCCCAAGCAGTTCAATTGGACGTGCGGGCATTCCTAAAAAAACCGTTCGCAACCGAGGATCTTTTGGAAACTTTGCATCAGCTCATCTCCCAACAAACTTGGGAACCGCCAGACTCGCTGGCTTCTCCTTCTCCCCCGGCCAAATAGGGCGAAGGCTCGTATCAGACAATCATTTTGAAAGGCTTTAACCTTGGTGTTCGGTTTCACTGGCACCCGCCTGCCCGGCCGTCAAAGTTCGGATATTCCGTGCAGCCTCCCTGCTGGCGGATGTATTGGGATACAATCTGACAATTTCCTCGTAAGCTGCAACGGCCTTGGAGCGGTCAGTATCCTCCAGTCGTGCCGCTTTATCGAGTAGCCTTGCGGAATCGCGTTTAAGATTGGGAGCTGCATCCTGCTCGCCTTGATTACTACTCCTTTAGTGCCACCATTTTCGCCTATAAAAGACTTTGCTTCCCAACCGAAGACCAATAGTCTCTCAAGCTGTAAGCCTCTCCGCTAAGGAGAAATCATTAAACTGAAATTGTTGTGAAAAAAGCTGCACTGTTTCTTTTCTGGCTGGCGGTCATCTCTCTGACCTCTTCAGCCCAAACGCTCACCAATACCGCCAACTTCCTGGGCACCTGCCGGTCCGTCTCCCTCTCCTTCGGTACCGCCGGGAATGACTCTTATTTTTTCACGACCTATGATGGCACCACCGGCTACCCACAGTATCAACTTATTGGCGGCGCCCCGTTTTACAGCGGCGAACTCCGCCCTCGCGCTGGCCAGCCCGGCATCTATGAAACCGATTATGTGATGTACAACAACGGCAGTTTCATTTCCTATGGAAACTTTGTCATCTCGCTTACCACCTATGATGGCGACACCAACGGTCTCCCCGACATTACTCAACTCAATCAGGCGGTAAATTACACCTTCACCGGAATCCAAACGATGGATTATCCCTCCTCCAGTTCAACCTACATTTCCGGCGGCCTCGTCCGCGCCGCCGGTACCAACGTCGGCACTTTCGTGATCAACTCACCAATGGAAAACTCCAGCATCACTGGCACTTGGGGCCTCAACACCCTCACTGGCACTGCCAGTTATACCCGCAAAGCTGGCAGCAACTACATGACCTTCACCGCCCATAATACTGCTGGCACCAATTTCACCGGCGGCACACCTTTCTCCGTGGACAGCGTTAATCAACTCACCCTGCCGCAATTCAATATGGTGAACAGCCAGGGCCTGACCTACGTTGTTCTCGGCAACACTGTTTTCACCCGCACCAGTCAAAAGAGATACGATGCCTCTGCCAATTATTTCGACTTTCTCCAGACGACCTCCTGGCCTGACTTCACCCAATGGCATTTCGAAATCACCGATGCTCATGACCAGGATAATAATGGCATTCCCGATCTCTCGGACGCCGCTCCGACAGTTCCCTCGATCACTACTCAACCACAGTCCGTCATCATCAAAACCAATACCAGCACCATCCTGAGCGTCGTCGCCACCGGGACTGCTCCGCTGAGCTATCAATGGAGACGTTCCGGCACCAATTTTCCCGGAGCTACCACACCCTCCCTGGCTTTCAACAATGCAAAAACCACCAGCTCCGGAACCTACTCCGTCGTGGTCTCCAATCGCTTCGGCACCGTCACCAGTTCAAATGCCGTTCTTTCGGTAATCACCCCACCCATCATCACCACCCAGCCAGCCAGCCTTACCGTTGGCATCAGCAGCAACGCCTTGTTCAACGTCACTGCCTCCGGCGGCGCTCCTTACTCTTATCAATGGCGTTTCTCCAACACCAACCTCGCCAGCGCCACGGATTCGTCCCTGCTGATCACCAATGCGCAAACCAACAACACCGGCGGTTACAGTGTCATCATCAATAATCCCGTTGGCTCGGTCACCAGCATTGTCGCCACGCTCACTGTTGTCCTCCAACCTGCCATTACGACCCAACCCACCGATCTGAATGTCGACGCCGGCAGCACCGCTTCTTTTGTTGTCGCCGCCACGGGCACTCCCACCCTGCATTATCAATGGCAATACTTCGGGGCGAACATCGCGGGCGCTACCGGCAGCATTTATTCCATTCCCAATGCTCAACCCGCCAGGACCGGCCCTTACCAGGTTATTGTCTCGAATGCCGGCGGCTCAGCGATCAGTTCTGTCGCCAACCTCACCGTAAGCGGACCGCCCGCCATCATCATCCAACCGCTAAGTCAGACGAATCTCGTTGGCGGCACCAATACTTTCAGCGTGTTTGCCGGCGGCTCCCAACCGCTCCACTATCAATGGAATCTAAATGGATTCCCGCTTCCGGACGCTACTGACTCCAATCTCCTGCTCTCCAATATCCAGAGCAATAATGCCGGCACCTACACGGTCACCGTCACCAACTCCTCCGGTTCCATCCTCAGCTCGGGTGCCTCTCTCGTGATCTTATATCCACCAGTAATCACATCTCAGCCACAAACCATCGCCATCCCGGTAACGCTCCCGGCCACCTTCACCGTCTCAGCCACTGGAACTGCCCCGCTGAGTTACCAATGGCTTTTCTATGGCACCAATCTTCCCGGCGCCACCGGCACCTCCTATGCCATTCCTTCAGTGCAGGCGCCAAAAGCCGGTCCTTATTCCGTGTTCATCACCAACATCGTAGGCTCGATTTTCAGCCAGACGGCCACCTTAATTATTGCCGCCCCTACCAACACGATTGATTGCGTCCCCGCTCCCACCAACATGATCAGTTGGTGGACCGCCGATGGCAACGCCCTCGATCTGCAAGGCACGAATCATGGCAATCTGACCAACACCACTTTCGCCGCCGGCAAAGTGGGCCAGGCCTTTAGTTTCAATGGCACCAATGCCTTCATCCAAATCCCCCACTCTCCCAGCCTGAATTTCACCAACAAAATCTCAATCCTCGCCTGGGTCAATCCCACTGGCACCAACGTCACGACCCGTTTGCTCGACAAGCATACCTTCGGCGGCTCGGACGGCTGGCACCTGCAAATTGCCACCAACCGACTCCAAATGAAAATTGGCGGCACAACTCTCAACGGCAGAGCCACGGTTCCGCTCAACACCTTCACTCTCGTGGCCGGAACCTTCGATGGCTCTGCTCTCAAGCTCTATAACAACGGCGTACTCGATACCAACCTCGTCTCTGCCCAGAGCATTCCCACCAATGCCCTGGCTCTCCGCATCGGGGCCGACCCCACCGGCGGCTCAAATTACAAGGGTCTCATGGATGAAGTCATGCTCTTCAACCGCGCCCTCACCGCTGCAGAAATTCAATCCATCTACAACGCCGGCACCAACGGCCTTTGCAAAGGTGCAAGCATCGAGTCTCTCGCGGTCATCCCGGGCAGCCAGGTACTCGTGAACATGAAAGGCCGAACCGGAGCCGCCTTCCAACTCGAAAGCTCTTTCGACTTCAGCACCTGGGTCCCAATCATCACCCTGACGAACAGGACTGGCACCCTCCAATATAACGACACCGAAGCTTTGGATGTTCCGATGAACTTCTATCGGGTAACCGTTCCTTGATTCGGTTGCTCCTTTTTCCGCCGGAGGATGTCCATGAAAGACATCCTCCGTTTTTGTTTTGTGAGCTCCCGCGGAAAGTCCTTATTTGTTTGTAATATAATCTCTGCGAGCTAAAACAATTACTCGAAATATCGGAATGCTCGCACAATGAATCTGGTTGAACCATCTCTTCGCCGCCCGTTTACTGTCATTGTTGCGGTCATTTCCGTCATCCTCGGTGCCGTGCTCGCCTGGCGGCAGATGCCGCAGGATATTTTTCCTTCTTTGGGCATTCCGACCATCTACGTCGCCCAACCCTACGGCGGCTTGGATCCGGCCCAGATGGAAGGCTATCTCACTTATTATTACGAGTATCACTTCCTTTACATTACTGGCATTGAGCACGTTGAATCCAAATCCATACAAGGTGCCGCTCTCATCAAGCTTCAATTCCACCCCGGCACCGACATGGCCCAAGCCATGTCTGAAACCGTCTCTTACGTAAACCGCGCCCGCGCCTTCATGCCACCCGGCACCGTCCCGCCGTTTGTCATGCGCTTCGATGCCGGCAGTGTCCCCGTCGGCAATTTGGTCTTCTCCAGTGAAACCCGCACGGTCGGCCAACTTCAGGACGCCGCGCTCAATCTCGTCCGACCGATCTTCGCCACGCTCCCCGGTGTCTCGGCTCCGCCTCCGTTCGGTGGCAGCGCTCGCAGCATCCTGGTCAATCTCAAACCCGACCGTCTCCGCGCCTACAACCTGACTCCCGATGACATCGTCTCCGCTGTGACTGCCGCCAACACGGTCAGCCCTTCCGGCAATGTGATCCTCGGTGACAAATACCCGATAGTTCCCATCAATTCGGTCGTCAAAAACATCAAGGACCTCGAAAGCACCCCCATCCGCACCGGCACCTATCCCGCCGTGTATCTGCGTGATGTCGGCGAAGTCATCGACGGCTCTGACATCGTCACCAGCTACGCGTTGGTCAATGGCCGTCGCACCGTTTACATCCCAGTCACTAAACGCTCCGATGCCTCCACTCTCTCCGTGGTAAGCTTGGTTAAACAAAATCTTCCCAAATTCCAGAGCGTCGTCCCTGATGACGTAAAGGTCAGCTATGAGTTCGACCAATCACCTTACGTCATCCGCGCCATCTCGGGCCTGGTGAAGGAGGGTTTACTCGGTGCCGTCCTCACCGGCTTGATGGTCCTGCTCTTCCTGCGTGATTGGCGCAGTGCTTTCATCGTCGTTCTCAACATCCCCATCGCCCTGCTCGCCGCCCTCTTCGCACTCTGGATCACTCATCAAACTGTCAACATCATGACGCTTGGCGGGCTGGCTCTCGCTGTTGGTATTCTCGTGGACGAAGCCACGGTCACGATTGAAAACATTCACTCCCATCTCACCCGCGGTCGCCCGCTCGCCCGCGCTGCTCTCGACGCCACCTCGGAAACCGCCTTGCCCCGTCTGCTCGCCATGCTCTGCATCCTCGCGGTTTTCATCCCCGCCTTCTTCATGGTCGGCGCTGCCAAAGCCCTGTTCGTCCCACTGGCTCTCGCAGTGGGATTCTCCATGATTGCTTCTTTCATTCTCTCCAGCACCCTCGTCCCCATTCTTTCCATCTGGTTTCTCCGCCATACGGCTGAAAGATCGAAGGCTGCCGGAACCAAATTGCACGAAAGCTCCTCATTCCTCCGTTTCCAAAACCGCTTCGCCAATTTTTCCCAACGTGTTCTCCGTCTCCGCTGGTTGGTCCTGCTGGTGTATCTCGGTGTAGCCGCTGCTGTAATTATCCTCTTCGGTCGCCAACTTGGCACCGAAATCTTCCCTCGCGTCGATGCCGGGCAATTTCAACTTCGCCTCCGCGCCCAACCAGGCTCACGCATTGAGGTCACCGAACGCATCGCCACTAACGTTCTGGAAATAATCAAACAGGAAGTCGGCGCACAAAATATTGAGATCACCATGGGCCTCATCGGCGTCCATGCCTCCAGCTACCCGGTTAATTTCATCCATCTCTGGAACAGCGGACCCGAGGAAGCCGTGCTCCAGGTGCAATTGAAGCCGACCGCACCGGTCAAAATCGATGTGCTCAAGGAACGTCTCCGTCATCGTCTCGCCAGCGAAATGTCCGGTGTAAAATTTTCCTTCGAACCCGGCGACATTGTCAGTCGCATCATGAGCTTCGGCGCTCCCACTCCCATCGAAATCGCCGTGAGCGGCCCGAGCCTCACCGCCAGTTATGAACACGCTCAAAAAATTCGTGACCAACTCCTGAAAATCCCCGCCCTGCGCGATATCCAATTCGGCCAGTCGCTCGACTATCCCACCGTTGATGTCGCCCTCAACCGCGAACGGGCCGGTCAACTCGGCGTCAAAACTGCCGATGCCACCCGCTCCCTCGTGGAAGCCACCTCCTCCAGCCGCTTTACCGTCCCCAACTATTGGGCCGATCCCAACAGCGGCGTCAGCTACCAGCTTCAAGTGCAAATTCCGCAAACCAAAATCAGCTCGCTGGAGGAAATCAAAAATGTTCCTGTTCTAAGCAGGGATGGAAAATCCGTTCTGCTTCGCAACGTGGCCAGCGTGACGAACAGTTACACCCCCGGGCAGTATGACCGCTACAACATGCAACGCACCGTTACGCTCACCGCCAATCTGGCGGGTGGTGACCTCGGCGCTATTTCCAAACAAATAACCCGGGCCATCAAAGACGCTGGCAATCCTCCGCCCAAGGTCAACATCAACGTGCGCGGCCAGATCGTCCCACTGCAGCAAATGCTCGAAGGTCTTCGCACCGGCCTCCTGCTCGCCGTGGCTGTCATCTTCCTCCTGCTGGATGCCAATTTTCAATCACTGAAACTTTCCCTCGCAGTCATTTCCACTGTCCCCGCTGTGATCGCCGGAGTCACCATCGCTCTTTGGCTCACGCACACCACGCTCAACATTCAATCCTTTATGGGAGCCATCATGGCCGTTGGTGTCGCGGTGGCGAACGCAATCCTGCTCGTCACGTTTGCCGAACGCAACCGCCTCGCCGGCGCTGCTTCGGATGATGCCGCCGTCGAAGGTGTTCGCAGCCGTTTGCGTCCGATTCTCATGACCAGCTTTGCCATGATCGCAGGCATGCTTCCGATGGCCATTGGCTTTGGCGAAGGGGCTCAACAATCCGCCCCTCTCGGTCGCGCTGTCGTTGGCGGTCTCATCGCCGCCACATTCGCCACTCTCTTCATTCTGCCCTCCATCTTTGCCCTCATCCAAAAGCGCAGCGTCACCCGCAGCGCTTCGCTCAGCCCGGACGATCCGGACAGTGTTCACTTTGTTCCGCCTCGCACTACCACCTAAAGCTTGCCCATGAAATCCAAGCATTTTTTTAGTTCCTTGCTCCTCGCCAGTCTCGGAGTGATTGCCGGCTGCAATCCACCTGAGTCCAAAGCACCGTCGAAGGAGACCCCGCCCGTTGCCGTCAAACTCGTCCAGCCCAAACGCGGCGACATCACACGCTCGGTTTCCCTGCCCGGAAATGTCATCCCGGATCAGCAGGCCGCTCTGCACGCCAAGGTCACCGGCTACTTGAAAACCATCCACGTGGATAAAGGCGATTCCGTTAAGGAAGGTGATCTGCTCGCTGAAATTGAAGTGCCCGAACTCCTCGCCGATCTCGCCAAATCCAAGGCCGAAGTGGAGGTCGCCGACATCGATTACAAACGCATCCTCGAGGCTCAGCAGAAAGCCCCCTCGCTCGTCGTCGCCCAATCGATTGATACTGCCCGCGCCAAATCGCTCGTCGCCAAAGCCAGTCTTGAGCATGCCGAAACCCTGCTGCAGTTCTGCAAGATCATCGCTCCTTTTTCCGGCACGATCACCAAACGCTCGGTCGATCCCGGCGCTTTCATCGCCGCCGCCACTTCCGGCAACGCCGCGCAATCTTCCCCCATCGTTACCCTGGCCGATTTCTCCAAAGTCCGCGTGCAGGTGGCCGTGCCGGAACCCGAAACCCCATTTATTCGCAACGATCTCCCGGTTAAAATTTACATCGATGAATTACCCGGCACGAACTTCACCGGCACCGTGACTCGCTTTTCACACTCGCTCGACGACGCCACCAAAACCATGCTCGTCGAAATCGACCTGCCCAATGCCGACCACAAACTTCTCCCCGGCATGTATGCCAATGTAAAGCTCGGCGTGGAAACCCATGCCAATGCTCTTCTGATTCCCCTTGACGCTCTCGTAACTGAAAAAACCGGCACCTCGGTTTTCAAGTTGAATGGCGGCAAAGCTCAAAAGGTTCCCGTTAAAACCGGCTTTACTGATGGCGCCAATGTCGAAATTCTCGAGGGTGTCACCCCGGAAGAACCGCTGATCCTCGTCGGCAAACAAACCTTAAGTTCCGGACAGCCAGTCACTGTGACGGAGGGAAAATGAGGACTCTCAACCAACTCACTTTTGCCTGCGCCTGCTCCCTGCTCGTATCCACAGCAGCAGCACAGACTAATCTGACCAGCTCGAACGAGACCTACACTGTCGATCTTCCCACGGTCCTGCGCCTGGCCAGCGCCCAGAATTTGGATGTGCAAATTGCCCGGGAAAAACTGACGCAGGCCCGGGCTTCATACAACGGTGCCGTCATGCAGTTCCTGCCCTGGCTCTCGCCCGGCGTCTCCTTCCGACGTCATGACAACTTCATTCAGGATGTCGCCGGCAACATCATCGAAGTCCATAAGGAATCCTATGCCCCTGGTATCACCGTGAATGCGCAGGTGGATCTCGGCGATGCCCTTTATAAATCCCTCGCGGCCCGCCAAACACTCAATGCCGCCGACCACGCCCTCGAAGCTCAACGCCAGATCACTCTGCTTTCCGCCATTCAGGGCTACTACGACCTGGCCAAAGCTCAAGCCCAGATCGCCGTCGATAATGAAGCTCTGCGCATCTCCCAAAATCTGGAGCAACAACTCATCAGCGCCGTGAGCGCCGGCATCGCTTATAAAGGCGATCAGTTGCGCGCCCAGGTCCAAACCGGCCAGACCGCTCTCTCCTTGCGCCAGGCCCTCGAGCAACAACGCGTCGCTGGCGCCCGCCTTGCTGAAGTATTGCGCCTCGATCCCGCGGTGGAACTTGTCGCGAAGGAAACTGAGCTTGTCCCTCTCTCACTCGTCGCTTCGAATGCTGCTCTGAGTCCGCTGGTGGAACAAGCGCTGGTCCATCGCCCGGAACTCCAGGCCAGTCATTCCTTGGTCGCTGCAGCCAGATCGGCCCACGATGGCACTACTGTCGGCCCGCTGATTCCTTCTCTTGGCGGTCAGGCTTTTATTGGTGGTTTGGGTGGCGGCATCGATAACCAACCTCATCCGTTCGGTCAATCAGAAGATTATATTGCTTACCTCAGCTGGCGCATCGGCCCGGGTGGACTTTTCGATTTCAGCCGCACCCGCCTCTACCAATCACGTTTGGAAGACGCCCGCCTGGGTGAAGCGAAGCTCCACGACCAAATCACCCGTGAAGTGGTTGAAAGCATCACCCGCTTTCGTTCCCTCTCCGAACAACTCACCACCGTCAAACACAATCTGGAACTTGCCGCCGAAGCCGAAAAACTCGCCGAACAACGACAGGAGTTTGCTGTCGGCGCAGTATTGGAGGACATCCAAACCCAGCAGGACCTCACCCGCGCGCGCAACGATTTCGCCAACATCGTCGCCGAATTCAACAAAGCCCAATACGCCCTGCTGCGCGCCATCGGCAATCTCGCCACCGACAAGCCCGCCGTATCGTCGCTTAAATAATTTGTTTGGACGGAGACGATTCCAACCCGCGGGCGGATGTTGATGATCCTGCAGCCGCTGGAATAGTGACCTCGCCAGAACCAACCACCCTGCCTTCAAAATTTGTTTTCTCAACTTGAAGATCAAGCAAGGTTCAGACCATTCAAAAAATTTTCTTCGCCGCGCTTTTTCACTCTCCTTTCAGCCTCCTTTGCGTCTCATTTCCATCCTCCAAAAACGCTGTCAGCACCCGCATGCATTGCGCAACCCATTAGAAAGCCTAATTTTTAGGCAAAAGCGTTCCATTTGATTTCACTCCAAAAATAATCTGTATTCAAAGGGTACGCCTTGCCTTCTTTTAAGACATCACCAACTCTCTCTCACCACTGATAGAGCTCGTTTTGTCTCGTTATCAGGTCTGAGAAGGAAATGGCACGGTCGGTGCTGATGAGCACGAGAATTGAATTCGATTTTAAGCTGAAACCAATCCGCTTGCGCCCGTTCAGCATAACTATTAACCAGCTCAAAGCTCATGTTTGTCCCAGCCAAAAAATCTTCCAGAAATTCCGCGGCAGGCTTCACGCTGGTGGAAGTGGTCGTCGCCCTCGCCATCATGACCCTGCTCTTCGCCGGTATCATCATTGGCTTCACCCAAACCGCTCAGCGTGCCGAATGGTCTGCTTATAGTCTCGCGGCTCAAAATCTCGCTCTCCAGGGCTTGGAACAGGCTCGTGCCGCCAAATGGGATCCCTTGTCGGTTAAGGGTGATGACCAATGCGTTCAGTCCAATTTCCCCTCGGTAGGCACCAATATTCTCGATGTCCCGGTTGCAGGCGGCAACAAAACCTACGCCACCAACACGTGGACCATCACCACTCTGACCAACAACAGCGCCTATCCCATCAAAATGATCCGCGTGGATTGCACCTGGCCATTTGTCAGGCCATCGGGCACCAATGTTTTCAAAAACACCGTAGCCACTTTCAGGGCTCCCAACCAATGAAATTAACCTTTCATCCCAAACACACCCGCACCGGTTGCCGCCAAGGCTGTCGCGCATTTACCCTGGCGGAAATGATGGTCACGGCCGCGGTTTTCATGCTGCTAATGGGCGGCCTGATCTATTGCTACATATTCGGTTTGCGGCTGCAGCAGATCACCCGGGTGAAGCTTGGCGCCAGCGATGATGCCCGTAATGCCCTGAATCACCTCATTGGCGAAATCCGCTCTGCCACTTGGATCAAGATTGGGCAAGGCGACATAACCAATTTTACCGAGGTCGGAACCAACTCACTTCAGTTGGGCAATGCCATTCAAGTTTATCCCACCAACGACACCAGCATCTGGATCAGGTATTTTTACCAGGACTCCGCCAACGCCTCCAATTACACCAAACTGCTCCGCACCAGTTACACCAACAATGGCAATTACACCCTTGTCCTGGCCCATGCCGTTATCACCAATACGGTTCCCATCTTTACCGCCGAAGATAGCTGGGGCAACGTGCACAGCAATAGTTCAAACAATCAAGTCATCGGGATGACCCTCCAGTTCAGTCAGCTCGAGTATCCCCTCGTGAATATCGGCCCCACCAACTATTACGATTCCTACCAACTCCATACCCGCATAACCCGTCGCCGACTCTATTGAGCTTATGAAAACAAACCTTCGTCCCCGCAACCAGCAGGGCGGTTATGCCCTGCTTCTGGTCATGGTCTTTCTTGGCCTGAGCGTTTTGCTCCTCGCCGGCACCATGAGCTGGACCTCGGAGAGCACGCGTCTCACGGATCGCAACAACGAGTACTTTACCACCGCGGCTGCGGCCGAGGCTGCCACTGAAAAAGTTCTAGTCCAGCTCGAACGCGACTACATTCATTTTGGCGATGGAGTTGTGTACAAAAATCTCGGGTCATACGGAAATGTAATTCCAACCACCTCCGATGACTCCTACTGGGGCAGCTATTCCTTTGTCAATCCGTTGACCGGCAGTGCCGGAACCTACGTCGACCGGCTTTCGACTCCCGCCGTCGCCACGCTTGACGGGCAATACAGTGGATTGAACGGATACAAATCCACTTACCGCATCACCTCCAATGCCAGTTATAATAATAGTCGTTACGGCATCGTGGCTGGCGTCCGGCAGGATATCGCGGTCGAAGCCATCCCCCTCTTTCAGTTTGCTATTTTCTATACCATGGATTTGGAAATAAATCCGAGCCCGACCATGAACGTCACGGGTCGTGTCCATTCCAACGGCGACATCTATACTCAGCCCAGCAGTACCCTCACTTTTTCCAATGACGTTACTTCTTCGGGCCAAATATACGCCACCAGTATGCCAACCGACCCAAGCAATCGTGGCATCTCTAACCCAAGTGTCGTCTACAAAGGAGAGCATGATAGCGGCACCAGTTCGCTCAACCTCCCCATCGGCACGAGCAATACCCCGGATAGTGTCTTCGAAGTGCTCAAAACTCCACCTCCTGGTGAAGACCCGCTTTCGGCCATCGGCACAAATCGCTTCTACAACAAGGCTGACGTAATTATTCTGGTCTCCAACGACACTGCCTACGTCACCGGTGGGATTTCAGAACAAACCACTCGCATCCCCACCAATGAGTGGAGCACTTTTCTCACTACCACCAACTCTTTTTATAACGCTCGAGAATCCAGCACTGTGCACTCGGTTGACGTGGATGTCGCCAAACTTGGCACTTGGATCAGCTCTTCCAGCAACACAGTCACTGCTAAATTGTCCGGCAAAACCGCTCCGAACATCGTCTACGTCGCTGACTTTCGCACCAGCGCTGGCGAACCTGGCGTCCGTCTGTTAAATGGTGAGCAGCTTCCGGCTACCGGACTAACCGTGGCCACCCCGGATCCCATCTACGTTCAGGGGAACTACAACACGAAAGATGCAAACCACGATTCCAAGAACAGCAACAATACCACCTACACCGCCCCGGCAGCCATCATTGGCGACGCCATTACGGTCCTTTCCGGCAATTGGGCTGACGCTAATAGCCGCAACAGCCTCAGCGGCGGCACCCGAAACGCCAATGACACCACCGTAAATGCCGCCTTCCTGGGCGGCATTGTTCCCACTACCAGTGCAAGTTACAGTGGTGGCGTCGAGAACTTCCCGCGCTTCCTGGAAAACTGGTCCGGCAAGAATTTCTGGTACAACGGCTCCATGGTCGTCATGTTCAATAGTCGCACCGCCATTGCTCCGTGGGGCACCGGGACCCCCTATTATAACCCGCCCAACCGCAACTGGGCTTTTGACAAAAATTTCTACGATGTCGCCAAACTCCCCCCCGGTACTCCTCAAATTCTTTACGTGGAACGCGTTGGCTGGACACTGCAGACTGCGGGTACACCTTGAAAACTTCTTTGCTGCTATGATAAACAAAACTGCCGGCCTACTCCTCTCGCTTGCTCTACTTGCCGGCATTGCAGAGGCCACGGAAGAACGTTTCCAGGTGATAAGAACCACCACGCCTTCACCGGAGGGCGGGTTTACGGAGCGATTTCTGGTCCTAGCCGACACCAACTGTTTCAGCTTCACTCCAGGGCCGGGAGCTTCGGTCAAAGCTCTGGCTCAGAAGGGAAACATTGAGATTTCTTTTAACGACGGGAGAATTCCCATAGCCATGCAGGTTGTTTCCCGCGACATGTCCCTCCCGCTGGATGCTGCCAGAATTCAACAGCAACTTCGCTCCCGGTATCCGGATGCGCAGATTACGCCAATATTGGATTCCAACAGCGGCCTTGGTGATGGATTTGGCTTTCGCCTCGATTACACCACCCAGGCCAAGGCCAGGGTGATTCTCTTGACCTTCACCGTTCCCTTTCCGGGTGGAATTATTACTATTTCTCAAACAGCCTTGGACGAAAAACATTTGGCGAAACACTACGTGTTTGGCCAACTCCTCAACTCCCTGACGACCGAAAAACTTAAAGTTGCAGCACCAACCGCAGCTGCCAAATAACGGCCCGTCCTGGCCGTGACAACGTCAAACGTCCTTCACACAGCCGGAACTACCGCCACCTCACCGACTCCGCGATGACGGAGCAGTTTGAACCGCCGACGCAGGTGCTCAAACATCAGGTAAACCACCGGTGTCGTGTAAAGTGTCAGCACTTGGGATAGGATCAGCCCGCCCACAACCGCGATGCCCAATGGCCGCCGCAACTCCGA
Source organism: Pedosphaera parvula Ellin514 (assembly GCF_000172555.1). Taxonomy (NCBI): domain Bacteria; kingdom Pseudomonadati; phylum Verrucomicrobiota; class Pedosphaerae; order Pedosphaerales; family Pedosphaeraceae; genus Pedosphaera; species Pedosphaera parvula. Next base: position 1,440 of record NZ_ABOX02000065.1, on the reverse strand, counting down.
ACCCTCTCCCATTCCAATCGCCAGCGGCACCACTCCCAACAAAGCGGCCATCGTGGTCATCATGATCGGCCGGAACCGGATCACGCACGCCTTGTAAATCGCATCTTCAGGGGTCAACCCTTCCTGTCGTTCCGCATCCAACGCAAAATCCACCATCATGATCCCGTTCTTTTTCACAATTCCCATCAGGAGAATCACTCCAATGAACGAAACCAGCGACAGATCAAATCCAGTTAGCTCCAACGCGAGCAACGCACCTAAACCGGCTGAAGGCAGTGTGGAAATGATGGTGATCGGATGGATCAAACTTTCGTAAAGCATCCCCAGGACCACATACACCGCAATCAATGCCGCCGCCAAAAGCAGGGGCAGCGTGGCGAGGGACGATTGAAAAACCTGCGCCGTCCCTTGAAAGCTTCCCGTCACGGTACCCGGCATCCTGATATCGCGCACCGCTTGCTCAATGACCGGCTTCGCCTCCCCCAACGAAACTCCGGGCGCCAGATTGAAACTCAATGTGATCGCGGGAAACTGCCCCTGGTGATTGACTGAAAGACTGGTATTGCCGGTCTCAAATCTGGCCACGCTCGCCAATGGCACCTGCCGGCCGGTGGAAGATTTCACAAATATCTTCTCCAACGCCTTCGGATCTTCGAGGAACTCCGGATTCACCTCCATCACCACATGATGCTGGTTATACCTCTGGTAAATCGTCGAAACCTGCCGCTGCCCAAACGCATCATAAAGCGTGTTGTCGATCAACGCCGGTGACACCCCCAACCGCGCGGCCGCATCGCGGTCAATCACCACATTGGCCTGCAATCCCCTGGTCTGCTGATCACTGGTAACATCCTTCAACTCCGGGGACTTTTGCAACCTGGCCACCAGCGTCGTCGCCCAATGGTTCAACTCCTTCAGATCGGCAGTTTGCAAGGCATACTGATACTGTCCCTTGCCCATGCGTCCACCCACCCGGATGTCCTGCACCGGTTGTAAAAATAAATTAATCCCCTCCACGTGCGCCAATTTCGCACGCAGCCGGGCGATAACCACATCCGCATGAACTTTCCGCTCCTTGAGCGGCTTCAGCGTGATAAACATGCGCCCGTTGTTCATGGTCGAATTTCCCTGGGAAGATCCCATGAACGATCCCAGCGTCGCCACCGCCGGATCAGCCATTACGATTGCAGCGACCTGGTTCTGTAGCTTGGCCATCGCTTCAAAGGAAATATCCTGCGATGCCTCCGTAACTCCCATCATCACACCCGTATCCTGTTGCGGGAAGAAGCCCTTGGGAATTTTCATGTATAACCAGACCGTCGCCACCATCGTGAGCGCGGCCACCACCAACATGAATCCCTGGTGACGCAGCACCCACTTCAACCCCGCCTCATATCGGCCCAGCAGCCAGTTGAATCCCCACTCGCTCACCCGATAGAC